>NZ_JACGVA010000061.1:0-76594 GCF_014076985.1 Colwellia sp. MB3u-8 | reverse complement strand
TTCTTGTTTTCCTACTATTAATTATAGCTAATACGCTATCTTCGAGAGCTGAAAATTAAGATTGATTGATCATAAAAAACTGAGGGTTAGACCAAAAGGTGATCAATAGTTTTCACACAGTCTGGAGGCTTTATTGCCAGTCGATAGGGCACTGGTTAAGAAATGAAATCAGTATCTCTTGCAAGCTCATAGCTGCCGTTGAGGTCTTTACTCGTTTCGTCACGTTTTGACGTTCAACAAACATTGGGGATGTTAGTTTTTGATTGAGCTAAAGTACGGACATTAACGCTTTTCCAAAGGGCAAATGTGAACGTTGCTAGGTAAAGCCTTGTGAGTATTTGTCCCAGTCATGCTCTTTGCAATGGTCTTAAGTAACTGGAATGTGACTAGTTTGCTTTAGTGCGTATATAGACTATTTACTCTGGATGACTTTTATGACTCTTATTCATAAGATACAGAGATGCTGCAAGCGCAAAAACAGATACTGCCAAGTAAATTGCATCTAGAGCGGTTGAAAATTTAATGTCCACCACAGCTCTAAAAAACTCAATAATTACCGCAAGAATTACTACTCGGACAATTTTATCTTTCAGCTCATCAAAAGACTGGATGTTAAATGGATGTTTAATATCACTGGCTTCAGATTCATCAATCGGAGAGATAAATAGTCTGTATATACCTGCACCAAAGATAAGCAAGACAATGGCAATTAGATAAATATCTATTGCTAATATAATGTCGGTAACAATAAAATCATGAATATCTAGAGTTTCGCGGCCAAGGTAGTAATTAATGCTTGTCAAAGTTACCTTTATAATATCTATGGTACCAACTATAAATAGTATTAAAGAACCAAGTAAACTTGAAATCACAGGGATAAGAACCAACAATCGAGAGTTCCATAAAAAGTGTTCGAAAACTGATTCTATTTTTTTCATTAAGTCACGCTCCAATTGAAAAAAAACCTCTAAATTGCAGCTCTTAACTGCATTAAAAATAACTTTATGCTAACTCATTTAAAACTCAATTCACAATCATATGTTTGCTAACCTAAGTTCTTATACCTTTGGTTCTGCGCAACCTCCGCAGCAGACATTTGTTATGCTAACTTAGTAGTGTAAGCATAGTTATCTATAGTCAACCGAATGCAATAAAACTTAGGCCTAAATAAACTCCGTAGGCGGTCAAGAGTACTCCACCCTCCAATCGGCTTAAACAACGCCCTGTATACAAAAACAGAAATAGTAATACCGACGATGCAAGCATAACCCATTGGTCAAATTGCAGAATTCTCACATGTACTGGAAGCGGTTGAAGTAAAGCAGATACTCCTAAAATTCCAAACAAATTAAATATATTGCTACCAAGTATGTTTCCAATAGCCACATCAGCGTGCCGACGCAGAGCAGCAATCACAGAAATTGAAAGCTCTGGAAGAGATGTACCAACAGCGACCAATGTCAAGCCGATGACCGCCTCAGAAACCCCTAAACTTTCAGCAATACCAACAGCTCCAATAAGCAGTACCTGTGATCCTGAAATTAACAGCAGCAGCCCAATTATCACAGCAGTTACAGTCCAACCTATTGATTTTGGTAACTCGTGAACTTCTTCAGCTTCGGCTATGTTTAGTTCCGCAGAGGGTGCATGGATGCGTTCACTCCGATAAGCCCATATTAAATATACTAGTAAGGCAATTAGCAAGAACAGACCATCTGCGCGACCCAGTGAGCTTCCGCCAACTAAAACCACAAAAAATACACTAGCAGCAACTACAGTAACAGCATCTCTGCGTAATGCCAGCGGCCTGATTGTCATCGGCGCGATGAGAGCACATATCCCTAGGATCAGTAAAACATTACCGATATTGCTACCTACGACGTTACCAATGGCGATATCAGGCTGTTGATTTAAGGCTGCATTTATAGAAACCACCAATTCCGGTGCTGAAGTGCCGAAACCTACGATAACTAGACCACTTAGTAATGGCGATATACCAAGACGCCGCGAGGCTGCTAATGAGCCACGAATCAGCGCTTCACCACCAATGGTAAGTAAACCCACTCCAAGTAATAAAAACAAAAAATTAATCATGATTCGTCGTTACCTAGTTTAAATTTGAATAAGCCTACCGAGAAAATACACTCTACACGCAGTGCCTAAAATAACACTATTTTGTATAACGCTTATCCACTTCTACCACAATATCGCTCACTCAGATATCTACTAGCGGTCAGAAATGACATAAACTTCCCATGCATTTTTAAAAAGCGAATGACTCCTTTTGCAGTAAACTTGCTCCTGACTGGCGGGCGATCGCTCTAAGAAGACATTAATCTTTTCAGGTCGTTACCTCAACAATGCGCACAAAGTGATCGTTAATAATTCAAAAGTGTATGACTATATTGGTGGCCTTGTTGCCAGTCGATAGGTGTACGAGCATTAGAGGTTAGATCAGTGTATTCTGCAAAGCTCATTGCCGCCTGTGGGTGTCCATCTCAGCATGCTAACTTTTGTCACATTGTAAAAGTTAGCATTTGGAAATTTATACTGAAAGATTTGTATGTTTTGAACTAGAGCTAAGAATGGCTGAACAACCACATTGCGTTAACAGCTTACACTTTTAACGCTACGAATATCAACTTATAAGCCAATAAAACAAATACTTACGATATAAATACGTTCAAAAGCCAATGCTATTTAACCACTAGCACAGGACATTCAGCTTTATTGGTAATCGATTCAGCAACATTATCATTCAAAAAATGAGATATTCCGGTCCTACCATGACTGGCAATTACCACCATACCAATGTCGCCGCTATTTGCCTCAGCCAAAATTTCAGTAATAACATCGCCACGTCGAATAACGGTTTCAATTTTTAATTTTGTATTTAGCTGCCCCAATAACTCATGCATTTTGCTCGCTGCCACCTCTTCCATGCTTTTTGCTAACTCTTCCGGTGTAATCGCAAGAACCATGTAATTTTCATCACCTAAAGGTTGTTCTACAACGTGTAAAATACGGATTCCAACTTGATATAAGTTTGCCATTTCAACGGCATATCTTAAAGCATGTGACGCCGTATCAGAAAAGTCTGTAGGCCATAAAATATTAAGTGTGCGCATTTTTTCCTCCTGCTAAAAACAACTTGTGTATTTGCAAATACATTGAATACCGTGCTCAAAATACACTCGGTATCATTTAAACAATTTAAGTATAGCCAGTATTTATGACTGATCAATAGTATACAAAAGACGTACAGTTTGCATATATAAACACTCAAAATTTGAAACTTTCATTCCCCCTTCGCGCACTTTTTAAGTCATCATAATAACTTCGTGACTGACGGCGAAGTGGACTATTTATTGTGATAAATACGTGTCTAAATTAGGTCGGCTATGTGGCAAAAATGAATATTCAGATACGAGTCGCCACAGGCAGCAATGAGGTTGAAGCAGTCAAAGATATTATTCTCGTTCTATTACTGTATTTTGTTTCTTGTTTCTTGATAATGAAATTAATCTCACAACCGATTTTGAGAACGTCCGCTATGCCAATGATTATTAAGTTGGCTGTCAACCTGCTTAAGTCAACTAACTGGTGTTCGGTTGACCTCGATAAATACCTACATTTTCAAAATATCACTTCTGCTCTGCGCACAAAGTGATCGTTAATAATTCAAAAGGGTATGACTATATTGGTGGCTTTATTGCCAGTCGATAGGGCACTGGTTAAGAAATGAAATCAGTGTCTCTTGCAAGCTCAAAGCTGCCGTTCAAATTCGATAAATGAACTATTTACAGCTAGCCTAAGTAGTCATTAAAGCAGCGTTTTGTTCTCTCACGCTGCGGGGCACTTAGCGAGATAGCCAATCTGTCAAGTTATGGCCAAACAAGTCATATTTACCTATCTTGTTTGATATTATGCCTCTTCTCTGAGTAAACATCGTCCTCTTGGTTCATCACCTTCATGAAGTACAACGTCGGAATGTAGGAACTGTGCCGCCTCTGCTGAGCCTTTCACTTTAGAAGCACTGCGGGCCAACATTTCTGCTTCAAACTCAGTTAATACACTTGCTCTTACACCCGCTTCTCGCCATTTAGACATAGGTCTACATCCTATGGATATGCCCCGAGCCAATGATAGCGCGTCTAACAGCGCTTGATTCGCCCCTTGCCCTTTAAATGGACTCATTGGGTGGGCTGCATCGCCGATCAAGGTGACTTTATCTGCTTTTTCCAACAATTCTGCATTGAGTAATTCACGGTCATAAGCAGGGTAACCAGAAACTAGCGCTGACTTAGTAGCCGATAAAATTTGAGGAATGGGAGCATGCCACTGACATCTTTTAGAGGCTTCTTCTTTAAGTGCTTGAGGACCTTTAGCGCTCAACGCTTTAGCGTTCTCCTCTGGTATAGGGAAGCTAAGTTGCCACATTACCGACTCTGAGTCATAAGGCATGATGTAGATTCGTTCATGGCCATTGGCGGTTTGAAATACCGTAGCCGAGTCGAGCAAAGGGCTTTCAAGCCCGTTGAGATCAGCCAAAGGACAGATACCTAAAATCACAATACACCCTAGGTATTGTAGCGGTCTTATATCATCTCCAATCAATAATTTTCGTACCGAACTGCGGATACCATCGGCACCCACAAGAAGATCTGCCTTAACATGCTTTATTTCTGCGCTGCTCTTGGTCTTTCCTTTAGTGTTGACTTTAAAGCTCAGATTAACGGCCGCACCTTCAGTTTCTTTAAAATCAACTAACTGGTGATCCCACTTAACAGCATCATGACCACCCAGTTGCTCAAGCAAAGCAAAGCGTAAAGATTGGCGGGCGATATGTATATTTCTGCGTTTCACAGAGGTTTTTATCTCAGACGGCAACCACTTTCTTATGCCCCATTCTCCAATCTCTTTGCCATCAGTGGTGTGTACCACATGTCTTGTAGAAATTACGCCATGCTTTAGTGAGACAATGCCTAATGCTTCGATTGCTTTACTTGCCTGTTGCAAGGTGAGGCCATAACCTTGAGAGCGAGCACCAAAACCGCTATCACGTTCATAAAGTGTAAAAGGAATACCGCGGTGTTTACATGCTACAGCCAAAGCTACTCCACCTATGCCACCACCAATAATAGCAACGTGTGGGTAGTTTTCTGTGTCGACTGTAGGATGACTAGCTGATTGAACTAAGCCAGAGCCGCTACAGTTCAAACAATCATAGAGGTGACCTTTCGGTCGAACGGGGGGCGTGCCTTGGCCATTCATTTCTTCAAAGTGCGCTAACGCTCTTTGAAAGCTGAGTTTCACTTTTTTGCGCAGTTTTCTCCTTTTTTTGCTACGTCCCTGACATTCCTGACAAGTAGTCCAATTATGCTGTGTGTTTTCCAATTCTGTTTACCTTTTTTTCGCCATAGATGACTCAGTAACCATCTATAAGGGGCATTTTAACCGATACAGTGGATGTTAGCCTAATAGTAATATTGTGGACGAAAGCGCCTTAGAGTATATATGCTAATGTCATCTATCCCTGCCTGTAGCAGATATTAGATTGAGAGTAGCGCTTGCAAGAAAAAGGAGTAATTCAAATTAACTCATCTATGTCATCTTTTAGCGATAAGCTGAAGTCTTGATGTGGTCAACTCTAGCTTATGCTTTACAACAAAGTTCGCATTAGCAGTTTTATGATGAACGACTGAAATAGGTCATTTTTTGGTCGCTACTGTCTTTAGAGTAGTCGGTTGTATTAATTTTTAGTTTTGCTTTAAAAATTCGCTATTTCAAAAGATTTTCGTAACGTTTTATAAAAGGCTAAATGCATCAAGTATTTACCGTCCATGCTAGCTCAGCATTATAAAGTATCCTTAATATAAATTTTATCCAAATATATGTTAGAATATTAACAATATTATTATTTTAAATCATTAGGCGTATTTCATGTCAAAACACTCAATTATCGACATTTGTGTTGAACCTATAGAACTTTGTAACTTACTCAAAATTGCCAATATGGTTGACGGTGGCGAAGCTAAAACCATGATCAGTGAAGGTAATGTTTTAGTAAATAATGAAGTTGTAGTTCAAAAACGTAAAAAAATTCGCCGCGGAGATATTATCAAATGTAACGGTAAAATTATTGAAATTGCTTTTAATCCCAGCAAAAAATCAGCAGAGTTTATTAGTACAGTAGTTTTAGCGAATAAAAATTCAAAAAAGAAAAAAAGAGCTAAAAATAAAGCACGGATTATTGCATCAAAAACTGTTACTGAACCATCAATTGAAAGCTAAAAGGCCAAACTTGTAAAGCCTATTACCCTCTAGAGAGTTCTACAAAGAGTTAGACTTGTCACACGCCAAAGGTGAAATATGGTACTAACTACCTTTAGCTCTGCGCAGCAAAAAATCATGCTTATGCGATTATGTGAACGTTGGTTTGGTGGAAAGCGGACTGTTTTTTGTGATGTATACAGATCTAAATTAGGTCTTGGAAATGGTTAAAGTGACTATTAAAAGTCACTTTATTTGTTGATTGAAAAGCTAAAACATTTTATATAGTCATTGTGAATTATTTGCTAAATTCACTGATAGTTTTAAAGTCCTCTCATTATTGGTTAATTTTTACAATTAGTTATGCTCGAACCTAGCTAAGTTTACATTGTGCTGAACCGGCTTTTGCTTAGGCTCAGCTACATTTAAGCTTAGTGACGTTTAGGTATTGGCTTTTCATAAAACATTGGGCCGTTAGCATTGAATTTGTTAGCTTTTGAATTAGTTAACTGGAAACTATCAAACACTATTTTATTCGCTTGATTTACCTCAGGACTAATCGCTAAATTTTCTGCCCATGTTCTTCCTGATTCCATCGCTATTGGTGCGGCTAAATTGTTAATAATACTGGAGGCTGAAGTAAACTCAGGCAATATACGGCGAGTAACATAGTCAACTCTGGGTTTAATATTAACGTCTCCGATACGCCCGCGCTGGCCCCAAGTCACTATGTGTTGCTCTCCTGCATTTTGAGGCTGGCTAGTTACTGCAACATCTCTGTCAATATCGTAACGTGCTTTCATCATAAAACCATCGAACAACATGGCGTAGTCTTCGCGTTTACTGGTGTAATTGTAAAATTGCGGGGCATGTTCAGGACTAAAAAAGCCAGTAACGTCACTTGGATTGTAATCTTTCTCGCTGCTTGTCGCCGTTTCACCATGATAACGTACCTGTGCTAAACGATACATTTGTGTGCCATTGAGCGGCAGTGAAGTGCTTAACATATCAGATTGTATGCCGGTTGATTTTAAAATTTTATCGGCGGCGTCTAGTATGCGATCATTTCGGTCTAAGTCTGCCCAAGTGCTTTGTGCAAAAAAGTCATTGGCGTGTGCGAGTTCGTGATACATCAATGACGCTAAATCAAAAACACCCTCGCTCGCGTCACGAGTGATTCGCAAATTTTCAGGATAGTAAAAGCTTGCGTAGTTATTATTTCTAACATAGCGCCATGGCATAACAAAATTTAGCTCATTGCCGAATGAGGCTCGAAAGTCGGGGGCTTGATTAATGGTATCTCTTTCATCGGGTGTTAACCAAAGGTTCTCAGGGTCAAGATGAATAGCACCGGTCACGACCCAATAATATGAAGGGCGTATGTCATATGAAATAACAATGGCTGTGGTGGCACGTAGCAAATTTTTAAAATCGTCTTGCTGATCTGAGTTTTGTAAAAACTCTTTAAACCTTTGCCCCATCCATTGATGAGAAACCACAACGCGGTCCATAATGTCGTCAATAGTCGGTGTGGTGGTGTCTTGTGCTATTAGCGGTAATTCATTAAAGCGGCAGCTAGTGCGAAAATCAATGCGGTTACTATAAACACAGTTAACTAAAACATCAGCATAAGGCGAGTTTGCATTAAAAGGAAATACGGTGGCTAATCGTGAATCGTAAGCCGTGTTATCATCGCTGATAATAGTTGCTGCATTTTCGACTAATATGGCAATCGTATCTTGTTGCTCTGTTGCGCCATCTGAAGCGCTAACCGTAAAGGTTAGCAAGCTGTCAGCGCTAACCGCAGGCGCCTTGAAAAAAACGGCACTCTGTCCCTCAGTTACTTCACTAAAAGTCACCGTTGGGCCAGAGATTTGTTGCCATACAATGCTGTTGTTTGTTAACGCGGTATTTTCTATGCTAGCTCTTAAAGAAACATCACTACCCTCCAATGCTGCATGACCTAGTCTTGCTGATATTTGGCTGCGTTCATCTGAAGTAATAACGGTATGCGATAAGGTTTCACTTACGCCATTGCGGGTAAAGCCGACTTGAAAACTATATTCGCCTGCCGCAGATGGTGTAAAGGCAATGCCTTTGGAATGTTCGGCATGAAAAACAAGCTCACTGCCTGTGGTTTGTTGCCAACTAATATTGCTCAGCGTATCGTCAGGATAGTAAAGAAACAACTCAATCGGTTGTGCGGTTTTACTGGCGTCATCAAATGCGACTATGCCGGTTTGAGTAACAACAGGAATGAAATCATCACTAGGTGTATTATCTTTAGGGTTAGAGCCACTACCACCACATCCTTGTACCATCAACACAACTAAAGTCAACGCAAGTGTCGTTACTGTGTTTGAAAAGCCTCTTTGATTAATGCCAATATTATTCATTCGTGCCTCTGTTTAAATGCGGAGTTAAATTAAAAGACCTGTTCAGGGTGAATTAACTTCATAAAAAATGCTAATGGGTTGCAATGCTAATCTGCAGACCTATTTTTAAACAATTTTAGTCCTAGAGTAAAGAAAGGAATGTGTTTATCGCTTTGCAGGTTTTAAATCCGGGGTACTAATTTACCAGGCGGAAAAAATAGCACCCGTGTAGATATGCCTTGTTTAGTACTCATGAGTGATGGTGTGTTGATGAAAAATGCCTAGCGCTTAACTGTCTAGGCATTTATTCTCAGGTATTAGTTTTATCGGTATTAGTTTTCTCACTATTAAGTTCGTAGTTATGACTTACTGAACATGAGAGGCAGCGACACTATTCTTTCTTTTTACGAATGCTTAAACCCAGTTCTTGGCCACGGTATTTTGCATAATAACTACCACCAATAAACATAACGGTGGCAAAGAAGAATTCGCCCAAGGCCCATAATTTTTCATCAGCTGAAACCCATAATGTGGTTAAACTATGCAGAAAATAAATCATGACGATAAAGTTTGACCATGCGTATGTATAGGGGTTGCCCTGTACTAGCCCTTTTAATGGAAACAATAAAGGTAGGACAAACATGACTAACGTTAAAGGTACTGATAGCGCGGTGTCATCACTCATAAGAATTAGCCAAAATGGCATGTAAAAAAGCAATGAAAAGTAGCCAAACAGAGTGATCTGCTTGAGAGTAGTCGTAGATAAACGTTTTTTATTGGTCATTTTTAATCAGTAGCCTGCATTAGCGAAAGTACATTTTCTGGTGGACGACCAATAATAGCACGGGTGTTATCAGTAACAATAGGTCGCTCAATGAGTTTAGGTGTGTTAGCCATAGCCGCGATTAATGTGGCATCATCAGCATTGGCCAAATTTTGCTCTTTAAATTCAGCTTCTTTTGTTCGCATCATTTCCCGTGGTGATAGCTTAAGTAATAATAATAGCTGTTCAATCTTTGAAATACTAAGCGGTGCTTTTAAATATTCAACAATAGTGACATCATGTTTTTGTTCTTCAATAAGTGCTAATGTTTGTCGGCTTTTTGAGCAACGAGGGTTGTGATAAATCGTTAACATGTTTTTCTCTTAGATTGTCGTTAGATAAATTAAATTTAGTGGTATTTTAACTGATTTTTATAAGCGCTTAAGCTTTTCTTGTTGTGCTTGCAATTGTAATATGCGGCCCTTCATACGTTTTTGTAGTAACGGGTTCTCTTCAACAAAGTTGTAAGCGGTTTGTAATTCATCAACCGCCTTTGGATAAGCACCTAATAGGGCATAAACTTCGGCTTTAGTAGCGTGCATAAGCGCTTTTTTATCTTGTTTTCTATACACTTCTGATAATAAATCATTGGCAATAAAGTTTTTTGGGCTCAGTACTAAGAAATCTTGTAACAGCGTTTCTGCCTTACTGTATTGCTCAGCCTCATTTAAAACGTTCGCGTAGTTCAATGTCACTACTTGGTTGTTCGGCATTAAAAGATTTAACTCGCTAAGCATGGTAATAGCTTTGTCAAAAGCTTTTACGGCAATATAAGCATCGGCTAGGGCATCAACATAAAATAGGTTTTTTTTGTCGTTACGCAACAATGTTTCAAGTTGGCTAATAGCGCTTTGATAATTTTTATTTTCATATTGAGAAAGTGCAAGACCGTATTGTGCTGCAGCCTCTATAGCATAGCGTTTTTTATCTAAACTGTACTGAAAGTTAATGACATTATCTTTCGCGTTTCCTTCATATCTTGCCATAATTCGAGCTTTAGCTAACTCAAATTCTAAACTGGGAGCTAAGGGCCGTGGTGAGTAATTTTGCGCCCTTATTCTGGCGTCTGAAATTCTAGACTCAGGCAAAGGATGAGTTAACAACATGGCTGGTGGCTTCGAGGTGTAACGGTATTTCTCTGCCATAGTGGCAAAAAAATCAGGGGCACCTTGGGGATTAAAACCACTATTAGCGAGCAACATAATGCCCACTCTATCGGCTTCTTGCTCGTTGCCGCGGGTATAATTTATCCCCGCTTGCTGCGACGCTGCCATTGTCGTACTCAGTGCCGCCATACCAACGGTAGGATTTATCAAGGTGAGTAACACGCCTGAAATCATACCGGCCATGGTTAAAGGTTGTGATTTATTTTGTGCTTCTAATCGTCTTGCCAAGTGTCGTTGGGTTACATGTGATATTTCGTGAGCAACCACAGAGGCGAGCTCACTTTCGGTGCTAGCTGTGGTGATCAGGCCACTATGAATGGCAATATGGCCACCAAAAAAAGCAAAGGCATTTAACTCTTGATTACGTATGACAAAAAATTCAAAACTATAGTTTACGTCTTTGGCGTTTCGCACCATGCGGTTGCCTAAGTCATTAATATATTCTGTTAATACGGGGTCGTTTAATATCGGTTGAGACGCCCGGATTTGACGCATCATTTCGCCGCCAATTTGACGTTCTTTTTCGATAGATAATACACTGACACCCGCTGAGCCAATTTCGGGCAGTTTATTTTTATTAGTCTCACTCTTTGCGGCAAATGCACTGCTAGTAATTGATGAGACTAAGGCAAGTGAAATAATGAGTGGCTTTAATTTAAACAAATTTAATTTTCCATATTGTCAGGTTGATCAACACTATCTTTATGCATTATGCTGAGATTGTGAATGCTTACGGTAGATTTCTTGACAAAACTCAGCGATTGTATAGCCATCAATATCAGTAATATCAAACGATTGCTGTAGTAATAATATCAACTCTTTAACACGTTTGTTGGCATAACGAATAAGGGCATAATCTGCGACATCGCCCTTTTGAAAGGTGTAGACAATAAAAGGAATCAATGAGTTCAATCTAAACAACATTTGCATCGTTTCAGGCCTCCAGGTTACAAATGGGCAAAGTGGATGGTTAAATTGCGCTTGCAGCACACGTTCATTATTGATTATGGGGTAACAATGTAATTCATAATGTTGTTCATTCATATGATGATAAAGCGATATTTTTGGCTTAGCTGTTGTTACTTTACCCATAATATCGTTTTGCTGATCTACCATATTGATATTCCAGTTACTTTTGTCTAGTAACTGTTTAAATGCATTATCAAAACCATGCGTTAACATGCCATCAATATCACTAATTGAATTCGTCGCTAACTGATAAATAGTCGGTATGTCACCCCAGTTTATCTTTTTTTTGTAGGTGTTGATTTCTTTAAGACTAGAATTATTTGAAAGCTCGCTCATTTAACCTCTTTATATTATTAGAATACACTAAAAGAATTTACAAATGTCATTGTAATCAATTGTCGCAAATTAGATAATCAAACTAAAGCACTAGGCATATTTTTATTTATGACTTACGAATACGATGCTACACAAGATAAATGCCCAGTACCATTGGTAAATTTACGCTTGTTACTTAGAAAGTTAACCCCTATTGATAGTTGTTTGATACGCATTTGCGATAATGGTTCTAAAAAAGATATTCCTAAATTGTTAACGAAACAAGGGTTTTATTTCGAACAGCGTAATGTTGATAAATATATTGTTGAATTAATAATAAGAATGGAAAAGTAAATATTATGGTTTCTCTGTTTAGCGATTGGTACAAACGAAATTTCTCGGACCCGAGTGCGGTAACCTTAATGGTTATTTTGATTTGTACTTTTTTGTTTGTTTATTTTTTCAGTAGTTTATTAATGCCGGTATTTGTTGCCGTTGCCATTGCGTTTTTATTAGACTTACCAGTGAATAAGCTCTCGCAGCTGGGATTATCTCGGGTGCTCGCCGTGATTATTGTTGTTTCTGTTTTTGTTGGTTTAACCTTAATCGGCATATTGGGACTAATGCCGGTTATTTGGCAGCAAAGTAGCAATTTACTGCAAGAAGTGCCGCAAATGCTCGGGCAAGGACAAACTTATTTACTCGCATTACCAGCACAATACCCAGATTTGGTCAGTAATGAACAAATTGCCCATGTAATAACCTTAGTTAATGATAAGCTAATTGAATGGGGACAAATGGCGCTCAAAGCATCGCTTAATTCAATTTCTAATGTTGTCGCCTTGTTGATTTATCTTATTTTAGTGCCATTAATGGTGTTTTTCTTTCTTAAAGATAAAAACGTGCTCTTTGCTAGCTTACGCCAATTTCTGCCAAAAGATCGTCGTATGGCAAAACAAGTAGGTATAGAAATGAATCAGCAAATCATGAATTATATTCGTGGTAAATTGATTGAAATTATTATTATTGGCACAGCATCAACCATAGCTTTTATTGCTTTAGGACTTAATTATCCGGTATTACTTGGGGTATTAGTGGGGTTATCGGTACTTGTGCCTTATGTTGGCGCGACGATTGTCACCTTACCTGTTTTGCTGGTTGCTTTGTTCCAATTTGGCACCAGTGCTGAATTTGGTTATGTGATGATAGCGTACGGCATTATCCAAGCGCTTGATGGTAACTTACTTGTGCCTTTGCTTTTTTCTGAAGCGGTAAACCTGCACCCAGTAACGATTATTATTGCCGTGATATTATTTGGTGGCTTATGGGGTTTCTGGGGTGTATTTTTCGCTATTCCATTAGCAACGCTTGTTAAAGCCGTGCTGAATGCTTGGTCAACAACGACTCAGCATGAGGTGATAAAAGCCAGTTAGCTCGTTATTAATTTATTAAAGCCTAGTCGTCTAGGCTTTAGTTTTTGACTTTGACTTTGACTTTGACTTAGCTTTTTAGCTTAATGGAGTGGTTCAACATTTAATGATGCGTGTTGAACTACTCCATCAATTGTATATTTATTTTTCTCCTCACCTTTGAATATGAATGCCAACCCTTTACTTTTTACTCGTTAGAGCGCTTTAAAGTGGGTGATTAATTGAGAGCACTTTTGTTTAGTTCTTTAACTCATTGTAGTTGTAATACGTTGATTAATTTAAGTATAAATGCTTATTTTACCTTGGTTGTAAGATGGTGCAGTGTGATTTTTTCTTATTGTAAATAAAATAACTTAGGTTAATTAACGCTAAGTTATCAAAATAAAGTTTATAAGCCTTATGATTTTTATATTATAATAGAATAAGGGTCGATAAGGTGCGCTATAAATAACACCGTTATCTAATGAAAATTAATTGAGTAGCAATGTTTTGAATAACATAAATAGAAAGTCCACTTTACAACCTGGTGAAGTAGCATTGGTTGGCTCAGGCCCAGGTGACGCAGAGTTATTAACTATTCGTGCCTTACGTTTTATTGAGCAGGCAGACGTTGCCATTTATGATCGTTTAGTTAGTGATGAAATTATGGCGCTTTTACCGCCAAATTGTGAACGTCTATATGTCGGTAAAGAACAAGCAAAGCATTGTGTGCCACAAGATAAAATTAATGAATTGTTAGTGACATATGCACAACAAGGTCGAAAAGTATTACGTTTAAAAGGTGGCGATCCTTTTATATTTGGTCGCGGTGGTGAAGAAGCTGAATTTTTATTAAAAAAGGGTATTAGCTGCCATCTTTGTCCGGGTATTACGGCGGCATCAGGTTGCACAACTTATGCGGGCATTCCTTTAACGCACAGAGGTGTAGCGCAAGGCTGTACCTTTATTACCGGCCATATCCAAAATGACGGCCAACTTAATTTACCTTGGCAAAGCTTGAGTTGTAGTAGTCAAACCGTGGTGTTTTATATGGGTATTAACACCTTGTCGAGTATCACTGAGCAGTTAATTAAGCATGGCCGAGACAAAAATACCCCGGCAGCCCTAATACGCAAAGGCACTCAACCAGAACAACAAATTTTTCGTGGTAAATTATCTTCGCTTGCTGATTTAGCGGCTGAGCATAAAGTTACACCGCCTACTTTAATCGTTATTGGCGATGTTGTTAACCAGTTAACCGATATCGCGTTAACAACACCAGGTTTCTTAGATGCAAAAAACTATCAGCAACAGTTACCCTTATCAGCAGAGTAGAGCTAAGTTGATATTTTGAGCATATTAACACTGATTAAAGACGGTAGATTATTAAAATAATCCATGAAAGGGCAGTTAATTTATTGATATTAAAAAGGCTTAACCATTTTGTTGTTAAGCCTTTTTTGCTATTTGCTTGTTTAAGCCGCTAGAGTTTAAAAATTATTGCTTGTTTAATAAATCAAGAACGACTTGATGATGATCTTTAGTTTTGAACTTGTTAAAAACATGACTAATTTTTCCATCTAGGCCAATCAAAAAGCTCAAGCGATGAATACCATCATATTCACGGCCCATAAACTTCTTTAAACCCCAAACACCAAAGGCGTCAGCAACACTATGATCAGGGTCTGATAATAGGCTAAAGTTGAGTTCATCACGCAGGCAAAATTTGGCCAGTTTTTTTGGTTCATCAGGACTGATACCAAACACTTGAGTATTTAATTTATCTAACTCAGCCTTATGGTCACGAAGACCTTGTGCTTGTACCGTGCAGCCCGGTGTCATCGCTTTAGGGTAAAAATAAACCAACACTTGTTTTTTACCGATATATTCTGCGAGTTTAATATCTTGGTCATTTTGATCTTTTAAGGTGAAAAGTGGCGCGTTATCACCGGCAATTAATGTTTTCATTTAAGCCTCTAAAATAAGTTTGATTGAATTTTTTTTAGGCAACCCTGTACATCAAATTGTTCACACAATTGTAAGAAGTCGCTTTCAAGTTGTTCGATACTGGTTTCTTCCATCAGCGCGATTAATATAGCGGCACTTATGTGATTGTTTTTCTGATTAATTTCAGATTTCAAAGACGATATATCGATATTACGTGTCGCAAAGAATGCCGTAACAGCCTTTAAAATACCGGGTTGATCGATACCAGCATAATCAACTTGGTAATGATGAACATAATCTTGCTCTCGATAACCTGAGGTTCTTTTCATCATAGTGATCAACTCAAGTTCATGGGCGACAGCCGGTAATTTACTTTCTAATTGATGAATAGCTTTGTTGCTACCTGTAAGCAGCATAATTAAGGTGAATTCTAGGCCAAATATTGCCATTCTACTGTCTAAGATATTACAGCCACACTCGCTGGCTAATTTGGTTAAGTCACTGACACTGCCTGTGCGATCTGGCCCCATTGCCGTTAGTACTAAATATTCGCTCATCAATAAACCTAGCCATGATATTAAAAACGCTATTGTAACGCATGTCAGGCAACTAAAGCTAACAGCTTGCTTAGTGTTTATTCTTACCCTTTGAAAAAAATTTTTTACATAGGACAAGGTTAGTTATCTTAAAATGCGAGCAAGATAAAGAGCAAAGGCTGTAATGATTAGGGTAATTAGGTGTGTACAACTATTTTTATATTTATTTTGCCAGTGCCAGTCCTGTTTTAATAAATCATGTGCTTAAAGCGCTGAGAGTAATATCCGCTGAAACGATATTAGGTTTATCTAAAGTGTTAGGCTGAGCAGGACAAAGTTGGTTGGCGATATAGCCGTTCCACTTTAAAATAACGAGATTTTTGACGGTTAAAATAATAGGTAAAGCTAACTAATGTACATGTAGTTGAATTTACGATAATGTAAAAGAATATACCCGTTTATGCAGGAGAGATGGTTGCTTAGTGCTGGGTATATCATGACCAAACTAAATTGATACTCTAACTGAAACTTTTAAATTTTGAAGAATAAATCATGGAGAATATATTATGAGTAAACCAGAACGTGCTTCAGATACCCCTTATGGCGTTGAAGTGGAGGCAGAAAAAAATTATTTTTGGTGTGCATGTGGTAAAAGTGAAAAACAGCCTTTTTGTGACGGTTCACATAAAGGCTCTGAATTTACACCGGTAAAATATACGGCAAAAGAGTCCGGTAAAGTCTTTTTTTGTGGCTGTAAATCAACCAAAAATCAGCCTATGTGTGACGGTAGCCATAAGAGCAATTAATGCTAATTATAGTCCACTTCTAATCGCACTTTAAATAGTTGGTTATTTGCGCTTTGCTTTATAATCAACTTTTTTATTTAAGGGGCTTTTATAATGATGAAGTATATAATTGAATATGGGGGATGTTAATAGTTACTTAATATTTTTAACGCCGTTCGTAAGCCGTTAGTAAGATAATAAGTATAACGCGACACTGCTACTCTTTTAAGATTAGAAGTGCAAACCTGTAACCATCAACATACGTTAATCTTTTTAAGACCATAAGTGTAAACCAGTACCAGTAACCAGTAACGTAGGTTACTATTTTACTATTTTTTATGATAAATAGGCGGCAATATCTTGTGTTTGTATTTTCAGGCAAGTACCATGGTGCGTTGCTCAATTTAGCCCTATTACCCTGAATTTGGCGGCTTTTAAATAAATGAGATGATTTTGGGGAACTTAGCCCAGATTCAGTAATCAAAACGACGTTATTGATGTATTGCTTGAACTTTACGATGTTAACTGTTCAGTTTGTCGTAATGACTAAAAATAATACTTATACCAATGAGTATTAATAAAACTAAACAAGCAAAATTAAATTAGAAAGATTCAGATTTGTATCCTCGGGAGTGTTAATGAATCGCAAGATATTTTATTTTTCATTATTAAGTGTCGCTGTTGCTAGCTGCGGTACTGTAAATAATAAGCAAGCAGTAGGCGATTTTGAATACGCGCAACAAAAAGAAGCAACAGCGTTAAAAATACCTGCAGGATTAGATAAACCTAAACAAGTTGATACCTTTTTTGTTAGTGACGAAATAAACCATGAAGGTCCGGTTGGTGGTGATGTAGATGTACGTGCACCTTCACTCGTTTTACCTATCGCGGCGTCAACACGCACAGAGAGCACTTCTGCTGCAGCAAAAGTATGGTTTGACCAAGTAATTGATGACGATGATCTAAAAAGTTTTATTTTAAAAGCCTTAAAAGGCCAGTTAACTACAGACAATGTTGAATTAAAACAAGTAGACGATGAAGGTTTAGTTTTTGAGTCAGATTGGTATAACAAAGAAGTAGAAACAGGCACTTGGCCTTTTAAATCAATAGCAATATCAGAGAGCATTCGTTATCGCTATACACTTGAAAGTAAATCTCATGGTCGAAGTGTCGCGTTAATTGTTGAATTACTTGATTACCTGAAAACAGATGCAGCAGGTGGCAGTAAAGTTATCGATATTATTGATCAACAACGTGCTGAAATGAATATGCTTAATGAAGTTATAGCGCAAGTTGATTTTCAATATCGTTTAAAACAGCAAGAAAATCGCTTATTACGTGCTAATCAAACTTTTGTTAGCTTAGGTGAGAATGCTTCTGGGGAGCCGGCCTATATTGTAGAAATGGATATAGAGCTATTCTGGTCTAACTTACCTTTGTTTTTTGAAGATCATGGCTTTAGCATTACCGACCTTAATGAAACAACTAAAATTTATTATGTTGATTACGTAAAGCCTGAATCTAGTTTGTGGGATAGTATTTGGGGAGATAGTATACAGGTTGTAGATCTACCTAATGGTAAGTATCAATTTCAGCTAGAAAAAATAGCCGAAAAATCTGTTGTCACTTTATATGATGGTGAAGGTACAGCGTTATCTGAGGCAACTTTAGAGAAAATATTTAAGGTAATGGAAGCTGGCTTGTCATTTAAAGACGTTTTTTAATACTCAAATAATAGCCATGACTGTTACTTATAGAAAAATAAAAAAACTCCGTTAATTGGAGTTTTTTATTTTATGGGTAATATCATTAGTCTTACTCACGGTTGCCATTTTATGAGGCGACTTTTGTGTTCTTGGTATGGTTTCTTTTAAATCGTTTAAACCTTTCTTACGTAAAGGTGTTTTTGCACTTTTTTGAAAAGTACTTAAATTACCAATTAAAATAGCTAATGCAATAATAACGATGACTGGGGCAACCCAGCCTTCATTTAACATGCTGGTCATAAATTAACGCTCCGCTTAAATGTGCAAATAAAATGTCTACAATACGCTCAATCATACTTATAATTAAACCTTTAATGTTAGTTTCAAAAAACACTTAATAGTTAATACGAGTTAAGCATCGGCTACATTGACAATATAACGTTGATAAAGCTCAGGTAACAAAGCGAGCAGTAAGGTTTTACCTTGAATCTCACTATTTAATAATGTTTCTGCTAAAAGTGCTTCAGTATAAGCCTGTTGGTAGTGTTTAGATAATGGCAAGTATGAAAGATGCCATGGCTCTTGGGCAACACCGCCGCGAAACTTATCGTAAGGTAAAAAGAAGCCATACGTTTTCGCATGTTCAGCTAGCCAAACAGTTAAGGGATAGAAGTGCCCTGAAGCTTGGTATTCCCATGGCTCTAATGCTAAAGATTGCTCTGCGGGTAATAAATTTTTCGCATAAACGTCAATTTCACAGCCCCAATGATGGCGACTGGCTCCCGGCAGCGCAGAGAATAACATAATGGCGTGTATTCTTTCAGCTTCACTGAGTTGTTTAACCGCTAAAATTTGATTTGAGCCATCTTTAATTGCTGTTTTACCAGAAAACTTATTTTGCCAAATCATGAGTTGTCGGTCAAAGCTGCGAAAGCCACTGGCAATGCTCAACTCTATCCCGGCCTTTTTTGCGGCCAGCTGTAGTTGTTTGAATGCCGACAACATTTCAGTATGAATGCCAACATTAGGTGCTAGCCAATGAATATGACTTTCAGTTTTCCCGGTCAATATTAACTCAAGTTCTGACATTTTACGCATCGTTGGCTAAAACATTAACCAAGGTTTGATAGTAAACATCAGTTAATAAAATCAAATCTTGTACCGCAACACATTCATTAACTTGATGAATAGTAGCATTACAAGGACCAAGCTCAACAAGCTGTGCGCCAGTAGGTGCAATGAATCGTCCATCTGAAGTGCCGCCACTGGTGGAAAGCTCGGTGGTTATATTGCAGCAAGTTTTAATCGCTTGTACAACAGAATCAACCAATGTACCTGGTTCTGTAATGAATGGCTTGCCGTTAAAGATCCAGTTAATTTCAAAGTTTAATTGATGCCGAGTTAATAAGGCTTCAACTTTATCAACGATCATTTCGGCTGTTAATTCAGTGCTATAACGTAAATTGAATAATGCAGTTAAATGACCCGGCACGACATTGGTAGCGCCAGTGCCAGATTGAATATTAGACACTTGAAAACTCGTTGGCGGAAAATATTCATTACCATTATCCCAATGCATTTCGCTTAACTCGGCTAAAACCGGCATGGTCTTATGAATGGGATTAATAACGTGATCAGGATAAGCCACATGACCTTGTTTACCATGAATGTGTAATTCGCCAGAAATTGAACCACGACGACCGTTTTTAACCACGTCGCCTAATTTATTGCTACTAGAAGGCTCACCAACAATACAATAGTCAATTTTTTCATTGCGGGCTTCAAGCGTATCAATCACACGTGTTGTGCCATTAATAAAAGGGCCTTCTTCATCACTGGTGATTAAAAAGGCGATAGAGCCATGGTGTTTAGGATAGTCAGCAACAAATCGCTCGGTTGCTACTATCATCGCCGCTAAACTGCCTTTCATATCAGAGGCCCCGCGGCCATAAAGCATACCGTCAACAATAACGGGATCAAATGGCGGAGTGTTCCAGCTTTCTAAATTGCCCGCTGGCACAACATCGGTGTGGCCAGCAAAACAAAATACTGGCCCTGAACGGCCTCTTCGAGACCATAAGTTAGTGGTATCTTCAAATACCATGCTTTCATTATTAAAACCTAACTTGGCTAAACGCTCAGACATGAGTTGCTGGCAGCCAAAATCTTCAGGGGTAACAGAAGGGCGTTCAATCAGTGCTTGCGCTAATGAAATGGTGCAATTGCTATGTTTTATCATGAGAATACTATATACCTAAAGCAAAATTTCTTGATATTGACTATCTTTAAAGCCAACCAAAAAATCTTGGTTGTGCTTAAGAAGTGGCCGTTTAATTAGCGTGGGTTGCGCTAAAATAATCTCGGTCATCACCTCGTCAGTGAGGTTGTTTTTAATTTCGTCAGTTAAATGACGAAAGCTAGTACTGCGTTTATTTAACAGCAGAGTCAAGTCGGCAGACTTTATAAACTCCTGTAGCAATTCTGGGCTGAGGCCATCGCTACGAAAGTCGTGGAATTGATAAGGGATATTTTGTTGCTCTAACCATTTTTTTGCTTTTTTTACGCTATCGCAGTTTTTAATGCCATAAAGTATTGTCATTTTATTTCCTGAATTATATTACTTGGTAGTTATGTTCTATTAACGCGGCTTTAGCGTCTGCAAACTTATCTGATTTTACTAAAACGTAGTCAGTGTCAAAAGTAGAAATGGTAAAAATACTAATTTTTTCATTTGCTAGCACGGTTGATATATTTGACATTATACCGGTTAAGGTAAAGTTGAGTGGGCCAACAACTTCAAAGGCTTGCCAGCCAAGTTCGACTTCTTCACTGTCAATTTCAATATGCTCTGGAATAACAATTGAAATTTCGTCATAGGTTTTTGCTAAAAAGAATATCGGGGCATTAAATACCACGTCGGGTATTGAGCTCTCACGTCGTAAACTATGAATAGCAAACGTTTCAGATAAGCGCCGTAGGGTAAAATTACTCATAAGTCGACTTTGCCTGTTTAAATGCTGATGTCGACACTATAGCGTTTAATAGCGTTTAACTCTAGGGGTTATACTCGCGCGGGTTTGAATCTAGTAACTAAATATTAGGTTTAAGTAAACTGGTTAACCTGTGTTTACTACGCATTAAATTGATTATTGCTATCAAACTAGTGTATTTCTAAGTCTATTTGGCTATATAAAGCGAATTAATTGTATAAATTATAATATTGTACGTTTAATGATATCCACATAAGCTGTGGATATCATTGTGTGTAACTATTGTTTAAATGGTTAAGTTATTGTTTTTTATTTACTTATTTTGCTGGTTAAAAAATACCAGCTAATAATCTGTGTTTAAAGTCATAGATAAGTTGTTAAAATGTCGTATTAAGGAGTAAAACAGCTAAAGATCTACTTATTTATAGGGCAGATCTTAGTAATTACTGATTATATTGCTCGAAGACTACAAGTGTGTTGAAATTACAACCAATGTAATGGTGTCGGCTATATCGTTAACCAAGACAACAGCTATAGCCTCATAATTCTTAGGAATTACTGAGAAATATTGATGCCGTGCAATAAAATGTCATTAAATGTGGTCATTTTACTTAATACCATCGTATATAAAAAGGTACTATCTTTTAATCAACCGCTGTTGTAGGGTATCGCTTATGAAGTTATCTATATTAGAAATTATCTCGCTTGGCCGAAAGTACATGAATTTATGGCCCTCACGCGTTGAACTTGGTGAATACTTTATGGAGTATCAGGCGGTTAAAGTGAGCCGTTTGGTGTGTAAAGTGATGCCCGGCTTAGCACTGTTTTGCTTAATCTTACAGTTGTATTTTGGCTCTATGGCGGCTTTGCCTCAGGCGCTATTATATACATTTTGTATTATGAGCTTTCCATTACAAGCGTTGATTTTGATGGGTATTAAAGCCGATAAATTTCTTCCGCCTGCCTTAGCTAATTGGTATAAAGAAAGTGTCGCGCGTGTTAATCAAAGCGGTGGTGACATCAAGTTGTCAACTCAACGTCCACGTTATTTAGACTTGGCTCACTTATTAAACTTAAGCTATAAAAATAGCTATAAAACTTCTTAATTCGCTAGGCTGATAAGTAAAGTTTATCAGGAAAGGTTATGACTCATAATGCGATACAGTTAATCTGTAGCGCATTTTTTAGCTCGATTTTTGATAAAGCCTGATCAGAAAATCAGCCTGACAGATAAAGTCATGCTGACTTAATAAGCTTTCTTTGGCTTCTTTACTCGCCTTAAAAGCAAAGGGTGTCATAGCCAATAAATTTAGCGTGTCTTGACCCGTTTTTAAATGCATTTGATAAGAGATGTTTTCTTGGTGCACCAGTGCTAAATGTTCAATGGGCAATTTTTCTTCATCATGTTCTTTAGCGTCATGATAAATATGCTGTTTTAGTTGCATCAAATGCTGTTTTGCTGGTGTAACCGTTAACAAAAAACCACCGGCTGATAATACGCGCGTAAACTCTTTTTCTAAAATAGGCGCATAAACCGATATAATCCAAGAAAATAGGCTATCACTAAAAGGCAATTTTGATAACGTCGCGACACTAAAGTGACATTGTGGATATTTCTTGCCAGCTTTTTTTATTGCTTCTTTAGCAATATCAACACCATAAACAGTATTTTCAGTGTTTTTATGTTGATGAGTATAAAAGCCTTCACCACAACCGGCATCGAGCACAATCGTTGGCTTGCTAGCATCAGTAAGCACTTTTTCTTGGTATAAAGCGACGAGTCTATCAACCAAGGGTTGATAGTAACCTTGTTCTAAAAATGCTCGCCTAGCATTGACCATCGCCTTGTTATCACCAGGGTTTTTTGAATGCTTAAATTGCACGGGCAATAAATTTAAGTAATTTTCTTTCGCGCGATCAAAGCTATGATTATTCTCACAGCGAAACAGCTTTTCTTGATTTTGTAGAGGAAAACTACATATAGGGCATGCATAGTGGGTTGCAGTCATAGGGATCATTAATGTCTATTTTTAACAAAAAGGGGGCTAGCCCCTTGTTATAAGTATTCGGTTACTTGGAAAACTTTATTTACTGAACGTAGACCAAATGGGTGCATGATCAGACGGCTTTTCTATGGCCCTAAGTTCATAATCAATATCTGATTCAATACAGCGGCTAGCAAACTTTTTGGTTGCTAAGACCACATCAATACGTAAACCGCGATTATCATCAAAGCCACGAGAGCGATAATCAAACCATGAATATCTTTCTTCACGAGTTGGGTGTAATGACCTAAAGGTATCAATAAAACCCCAATCCATTAAGGTGGCTAACCATTGTCTTTCTTCTGGTTGGAAGCTACATTTCCCCGTTTTTAACCAGCGTTTTTTATTTGGCTCACCGATACCTATGTCTAAATCAGCAGGTGAAATATTAATATCACCGATCACCACAATATTTTCATCAGGGGTATGGTGCTCATTTAAGTATTGCATTAAATCTTTATAAAATTGACGCTTGTAAGGATATTTGGTTTCATGGGCAATATTTTCACCTTGTGGAAAATAACCATTTAATACGGTAACTTTTTCACCGTTCTCATCGGTGGTTTGCACCATGATCATGCGCTTTTGCGCTTCGTCATCATCGGTTGGAAAGCCTTTAGTGACCACGTCAGCGGCTTTTTTGCACAGCATAGCAACGCCATAATGCGCCTTTTGTCCATGAAAATAAACGTGATAGCCCATCGCCTCAACATCAGCGAGCGGGAATACTTCATCATGAACTTTAATTTCTTGTAGGCCAATAATATCGGGTTGATGTTTATCGATAATAGCTTGTAACTGATGCAAACGAGCGCGCAGGCCGTTAATATTAAATGAGATGATTTTCATATTGAAGCTCGATAATTATTTTGCGCTTATGCTACCAGAACTTAAGCAGTAGCAGTAGTAATATTGCGATGAAATTCAATGAGAATCGCTAAATTTAATCAACAATTAGCCCTTAAATAAAGGTGAGAATAAGCATCGTAGAATAACCGATTATAAGAGGCACTCATGAGGTAAATACATTACAGCTTGAGTCATTTTTTAAGGACGTTTGGCAGACCTACAGTGAATTAAACTGATTTTCGAGTATCAAAATATTTTTTTACCTAATTGTAATGCACAATTACCGTATATTTTTTACCCTTGTTATAAACTGCAATATTGCGCTATATTCGATTAGTGGTGGTTTTATCTACTAAAAAATTTTTACCAAGCTATTGAGTAAACTATTTATTAAAAACAGTTAAATATAAAAACAACAAAAAATTAACCTAAAAATTATCCGAGGGAAGGGAAATGCAAAGACGTGATTTTATAAAGCTTACTGGCGTAGGCGCGGGTGGGTTGATGTTGCCGATGTCTGGCTTCACGGTGTCAGCAGAGCAATTGTTAGATAAACCAATGGATGTGGCTTACAAGAAAAAATTAGCAGATATTGCTTTGAACGCCGCAAAAGCGAAAGGTGCGTCATATGCTGATGCGCGCATCGGTCGTTACCTCAATCAATTTGTTACGACACAAGAAAAGCGGGTTGATAATATTGTTAATACAGAATCTGCTGGTATTGGCATTCGTGTTATCGCCAATGGTACTTGGGGATTCGCTTCAACATCGAATATGACTCCTGATAGTATTGCTAAAACAGCGGAGAAAGCGGTAGCTGTGGCAATGGCTAACGCGAAATTTCAAACAGTTCCGGTGCAACTTGCCCCTGTAAAAGGGGTTGGAGAGGTCAGCTGGAATACACCGATTAAAAAGAATGCGCTTGAAATCCCCATCAAAGATAAAGTCGATTTGTTGTTATCGGTTAATGATGCGGCAATGTCTAATGGCGCCAATTATATCACCTCTATTTTATTTTTAGTCAATGAACAAAAGTATTTTGCTTCAACAGATGGCTCATATATTGATCAAGATGTGCATCGCTTATGGGCGCCATTTTTTGCTACTGCGGTTGGCAAGTCTGGCTTTAAACAACGGACCGGTTTAGGTAGTCCGGTGGGTATGGGCTTTGAATACTTAGACGGTAAAGAAGAAGATAAAATACGTATTTCAGGTGCTAATGTCGGTTATAAAAACTCTTACGACATGCTCGAAGATGCAACAGCAGCGGGTAAACAACTGCAAGCTAAGTTAAAGGCAAAATCTGTTGAACCGGGTAAATATGATTTAGTGTTAGACCCTGCACACTTGATGTTAACTATTCATGAATCTGTCGGGCATCCATTAGAGCTTGACCGCGTATTAGGTTATGAAGCTAATTTTGCCGGCACCAGTTTCGCCACGCTAGATAAATGGAAAAGCGGTAAATTTAACTACGGCGCGGATATTGTTAATTTATTTGCTGATAAGACTCAAGCTTATTCATTAGGTAATGTCGGTTATGATGACGAAGGCGTTAAGACGAAAGAATGGGATCTCGTTAAAGACGGTACCTTGGTCAACTATCAAGCCATTCGTGACCAGGTGCATATGATTGACCAAAAAGAATCCCATGGTTGTTGTTACTCACAAAGTTGGCGTGATGTGCAGTTTCAACGTATGCCTAATGTTTCCTTAACACCGAATAAAAAAGATTTGTCAGCTGATGATGTTATTAAAGATGTTGAAAATGGCATTTATATCGCAGGGCGTGGTTCATTTTCAATTGACCAACAGCGTTATAACTTTCAATTTGGTGGTCAATTATTTTTTGAAATAAAGAACGGTAAAATTACCGATCAAATTGAAGATGTTGCTTATCAATCAAACACCCAAGAGTTTTGGAATAGCTGTACTCAGCTAGCGGGTAAGTCTGATTATCGCCTAGGAGGGTCATTTTTTGACGGTAAAGGTCAACCTTCGCAAGTAAGCGCGGTTTCTCATGGTTGTCCAACGACACGTTTTAATAATATCAACGTGATCAATACCGCTCGTAACGTGTAATTCAACTCATGTTTGACGATAAAATAAGCATATAAGGAAGCAAAGCGTCATGACAATTTTAACAGAACAACACGCGAAAAATTTATTGCAAAAAGTACTTTCATTTTCTAAAGCGGATGAATGTGAGTGTAGTTTAGATGGACAAGTCGGTGGTAACATCCGAACCGCACGCAATACGGTTTCTACGTCCGGTGAACAAAGCGATTTAACCTTGGCTGTACAATCTACATTTGGTAAGAAAACCGGCGTTGCCACCATCAATGAGTTTGACGATGCTTCATTAATGAAAGTCGTGAAACGCTCTGAAGAGTTGGCAAAGTTGGCACCTGAAAATCCAGAAAACATGCCAATATTTTCTAAACAAACATACAGTAAACCTGATAGCGCATTTGACTCAACCTCGAATGTTACGCCTGATGATAGAGCACAAGCAGCACAAAATAGCATTAAACCCTCTAAAGCGAATAAATTGGTCTCATCAGGTTTTTTACAAGACGCGACAACCTTTGTGGCGATTATGAACAACAAAGGACTTTTTGCTTATAACAAAGCAACCAATGTCGAATTTACCGTGACTATTCGTACAGAAGACGGCAAAGGCTCAGGTTGGGTCAGTCGAGACTACAGTGACGTTAAACGCTTAAATACTAAAAAAGCATCGCAAGTTGCTATTGAGAAATCAATAGGTTCGGCTGACGCAAAAGAAATGGAACCTGGTAAATACACCGTTATTCTAGAGCCTGCAGCCAGTGTGCAACTGTTGAGTAATATGTTTGGTAGCATGAGTCAGCGTGCAGCTGATGAAGGCCGTAGCTTTTTAAGCAAAAAGCAAGAAGAAGGAAAAGAAGGTGGGCCAACTAATCGCTTAGGTGAAAAGCTTTTTGATGAACGTGTTCATATCTATTCAGATCCAATGAACAGTGAGGCACCCACAGCGCCGTTTGCGGCTAACGGGCATAGCGTTGCTAAAATTGACTGGATAAAAGGTGGCCGAGTGGTCAATATGCCAAACTCACCTTATTGGGCCAATAAAACCGGTGTAGATTATGCGCCTACCGCCTACACAGGTTCAGGTTTATTTGGTGGTCCAGCGCAAATTGTCATGGCAGGTGGTGATGACAGCATTGAAGATATGATCAAAGACACACGTCGGGGAATTCTTGTGACCCGTTTATGGTACATTCGTGCGTTAGACCCACAAACGCTTTTATACACTGGGCTTACGCGCGATGGCACTTTTTATATTGAAAATGGTAAAATAAAACATCCAATTAAAAACTTCCGTTTCAATGAAAGTCCAATCATTATGCTCAATAATATTGAAGCGTTAGGCAAACCACTGCGTATTAATGGCAGTATGATACCGCCGATGAAAATACGTGACTTCACCTTTAGCAGCTTGTCAGATGCTGTTTAGTGCAACTGAATAATTCAGGTTAAGCATAAAATTAATGAAAGACTAACCAGCAAAAGGGTAAACGAATAAGTTACGTTTACCCTTGTTTTTTCTCGGATGTTTATGAATCGACGTAATTTTATTCGCACCCTCTCGTTACTTTCTGTTGGCGCTTTAAGCACACCGTTTTTACGTTTGAGTGCGCAAGAGCAAATTGACTTTTTTTTTACTCGCTTGAGTTACGAGTCAGGTGATTGGGAGGTTGACGAAAGAATGCCTGCGAATGTATTAAATTCTTTAATTGAATACACAAGTTTACGGGTTGATATTAAAGAACGTATTATAGCGTTATCGAGTCCTCAAATGCTGGCCGCACCCTTTTGTTATTTAGCGGGCCATCGCTTAGTGCAATTTAATGTTGAAGAAAAACAAAATTTTCAACGTTATGTAGAAAATGGTGGTTTTGTTTTTGTCGATGATTGTAACCATGATATTGATGGCATGTTTGCTCGAAGTTTTGAGCGGCAAATGCGAGATATATTTGGCGAGCAAGCATTAAATAAAATTCCTAACGATCACCCCATATATTCCTCTTTTTTTAACTTTGAAGGCCCACCTAGAACCTCAGTTGAACTTAATGGTTGGGGGGATGATTTGGTGCATAACTATCTAAAAGCAATAGAAATTGATGGTCGTATTGCGGTGTTATACAGTAATAAAGATTTAGGCTGTGAATGGGATTATGACTTTCGCAACAAGCGTTGGCTAAAGGTCGATAATACTCGCTTTGCGGTTAATATTGTCATGTATGCAATGAATAGTTAGTGGCTAGCATAAACTCACCTCGAACTCGCATTAAGAGTGCCTAGCAATAAACAAGTTATAAAATGGATAATCAATGCAAGAACAACAAATAACCGTATTACTCGACAAGTTGAGTCAAGTTAGTGATGAAATAGCTAAAGTTATTGTGGGTCAACAGGACATAATTGATGAGTTATTGATCAGTGTGTTAGCTGGCGGCCATTGCTTACTAGAGGGTGTGCCAGGTCTCGCCAAAACTCTCATGGTAAGCTCACTAGCAAAAACACTCGCCCTTGATTTTAAACGCGTACAGTTTACGCCAGATTTAATGCCCAGTGATATTGTAGGCACCGAAATTTTGGAAACGGATCATGAAACAGGTGAACGCTTTTTTAAATTTCAAAAAGGGCCCGTATTTACCCATATTTTATTAGCGGATGAAATTAACCGCACACCACCTAAAACCCAAGCCGCTTTATTAGAAGCGATGCAAGAGCGTCGAATAAGTTATGCAGGCACCACTTATGATCTACCTAAACCCTTCTTTGTTTTAGCAACGCAAAATCCAGTTGAACAAGCGGGCACTTATCCATTGCCTGAAGCTCAGCTTGATCGCTTTGTCATGTTTATTCGTGTCGGATACCCAACGGAGCAGGAAGAAATTGAAATTATTAAACGTACCACAGGCAACGATCATAATAAACTTAGCGCTATACTCAGTGCTGACGATATTATCGCGTTACAAAATCTTGTGCGCAGTGTCACGGCATCGAATGAATTGCTGGTTTACGCCGCAGGCTTAGCGCGAGCGACACGGCCTGACAAGCACCAAGGTGAGCAGGATGAAAATGTTAATGAACAGACAAATGAGCCTTGCCAAAGTGTTAATGAGCATGTGCGCTGGGGCGCAGGTCCTAGAGCAGGACAAGCTCTTATATTATGCGCAAAAGCCCGGGCATTAATGTTAGGACGTTATGCTATAACCGTCACTGATATTCGCTTTGTTGCACCGGCCGTATTACGACATAGAATTTTAGTTAACTTCCAAGCAGAGGCGTTAAATATTACCCCAGATAATATTATTGATGACCTGTTGGCATTTGTTGCAGTGCCAACAAGTCCACTGCAATAAAGCGGGTTATCACGTATGCAACAACCTTATTTTGATGCTCAAACCTTATTGCGTATTAAAGATCTGCCGTTGGCAATTAAAACCCTAGCACAAGGTTTTTTACATGGCGTCCATGCTAGCCATCGACGTGGTGTTGGCGTTGAGTTTAGCCAATTTAGATCATACGAACCGGGTGACGAGCTCAGTAAAATAGATTGGAAATTATTTGCGCGCTCAGATAAATACTTTGTGCGTGAAGCTGAACGAGAAAGCGAGGTAAATGTTTGGTTAGTGCTAGATTGCAGTGAGTCTATGCTACAACAATCTACGCGGATAACCGGACAAAACTCAGAGAAGTCATCAATAATTGGCCAGTGGAATAAATTAGATTATGCTCGCTACTTAGCGGCCACTATTGCCTATTTGGCACAAAAACAGGGTGATGCTGTTGGCTTTTTAGCCCTGTCTGGCGAAACAAAACAGCAAGTAGCGGCTTTGCCTGGAGAGCGTCACTGGCAAAAATTATTACTAGCATTAACACAATTAAAAGCCAGTGGCACTTTTCCTGATACTCAGGCGATATTAAGGCTATTGGGGGCAGTGCGAAAAAACGGCTTGGTTGTGGTCATTAGTGATTTTCATCAATTAAATGATGAACTACTGACCTTAACTGCAAAATTGAGTAATCGGCATACCGATGTCGTGGCATTTCATCTGGACAGTGATGATGAGATTAACTTTCCCTACCAAGGCGTAGTTAAGTTTCAAGACCTAGAAACGGGCGAACAGCGTAATGTATCAACAAAGCAAGTTCGTGCAGCTTATCTGGACAATAAAAAACGCTCAGATGATGCCTTAAAAGCACAATTGCTATTGCAAAATATACATTATTTTAAGGCTAATATTGATCAAGCTTTAGATCAAACTTTAGTGGACTTTCTTGCTGTAAGAGCCAGAGGAAATCACCAGTGATGGCGAGTAATCTGCCATTAATAGTCGTGCAGTCGCCGTGGGCTTTTGCAGCGTTATTGGCTTTAGCTGTACCCTTGGTGCTGCATTTAATCAGTAAAAGTCAGGCCAAACTAGTTAAATTTGCCAATATTGCATTAATTGACTCGTTGCAACCAAAAAATATGCGACACATTCATTTAACTGAATTTTGGTTATTGTTGTTACGTATTTTGTTGCTTGTTGTATCGATATTACTGTTAGCTAACATTATGATCAATAAGTCTTTAATTTCAAATGAAACCGTGTTTGTGGTTAGCCCTGATTGGTTAAACCAAAGTGATGACGCTGAGCGGCAACAGCTAGTAAACAAGCATTTAAACAAGCCCATATACCTGTTAGCCCGTAACACCAAACTTATCAGTGCTGATAAAATACTGACTTGGCAAAAACAAGAAAATAGTACTGAAAACAAGTTAACTTCACCGCCGCAAAATATACTGCTACATCTTGATTACTTTAGTCAGTTACTGGCACCAGAAACTGACATAAAACTGTTTGTTACTGACCGAGCCAGTCAATATCAGGTTAATCAGTTAAAGACAAACATAAGGCTAACCAACATCATTGACTGGCAAATAAAAAACCTTGTTAGCCAGAGCGAAAGACATTATAACAAAGCGATAAAAGTGCTGATTGTTTATGACCAAGACCGTTTTGTAGATCTGAAGTATTTTCAACAAGCCTTGAGCTTAATTAAGCAACAAGTTGCGCCAAAATTGCTGTTATCACACTGGCTAAATGAAGGTTTAGAAAATTCAGTTCCGTATCAGCAAGCTATGCAAGAGCAACCCGATTGGTTGTTTTATTTAAGTTCTAAGCAGGTTGATCATCATATTGTTAACGCGATGACGGCGGGGACAAACCTTTTTGTTGATGCCGAAAATGCCAAAGTTAATTTAATGCTCAGCTCTGCGTTGAGTATCAATCAAAACAGTACTTATTTGCTCAGCGCTGAGGCGGTTTTTTATCAACGCGCCTTACCATTAGTAGTAGCTAAGCAACTTAAAGGTAAAAAATTTACAAAAAGCGATGAAGTGCTTTGGCAGTTTACTCAGCAAGATGGCTTAAAATTGCCTATGTTGACTAAATCGACTATGAATTATCATCGCGAAGCGAGAGAAAATTTAGTTACTGAAAATGCGCGAGTAAAAAGCAGCAAGCAAGCAAGTTATGTCTATCAACTCTATTCGAGATTCTCACCATCGTGGAGCAATTTATTGGTCACGAAACCATTCCCACTTTTTTTACAAAACTTATTATTTGGCCAGTGGCAAAATGACGCTTTAGCTGCGCAAAAAACGTTAACCAGAGAGCAAATGCGTCAGCTGGTTTATTTGCCAGACCGCACTAAATCAGAAAATGCTAAATCACCGTTTCCTAAATCCAAAAACGCTGAATCAGCAGCATTTGCTAAAGCTACTCCGTTAGTCATTACCGAGTTAAAAACGGCTAAAGCCTTAATAGTACAGCAGCAAGATAACGCTGATTTTTGGACTGAATTGTTTGTGGTTTTATTCATTTTACTTTGGACATTAGAGCGTATTTTAAGTGAATTTTTTCGTCCAAAAATCTCTATAGACAGTAAGAGAAAAAATCAGCGAAATGATGATGTTCAAGCTGTAAACGCGCAGGCAGTGAAATCAACTAAGGTTGTTGATTAATGTCTAATGTTAATAACAATAACCAGCAAAAATCCGCGATTAATAGCCATTTAAATCATCTATTAGTCCGTTGGCGAGGGCAGTTTTTACACCAGCAGATGTTGTTATTTTTTCCAAAATTTTTAGCTATCGTCATTACAACGGCGTTTGCTTTAGTAAGCTTTAATCTTTTAAGCATTGAAAGTGCTGTGCTGATATTTATAAGCGCACTTTTTGTTGGACTGTTTATTAAGCGAGTACTGACGATTCGAAGCAAAAATTACGCTAGCATTACGCTCAGTAACCTTATTGTTCACCTTAATGATCGCTTTTCAGCCCTTGAAGATAGTGCACAACTGTTATTACGTGCTGAACAGCAGTTATCAGCATTAGAAAAACTACAACACAGTAAAATTAAGCGCCGTTTAGACCATATTTTAAAACAACAAGCTCAAGTGAATTATCTCGAATTATCACCTCAGTTTGCGAAGCGAAAATTCGTTGTAGCCAATATTTTACTGGCCGTTTTACTGTTAATGTTGGCACTTGCCGATAGCTTGCAATTGTTTGATAAAGCCACATCTTGGTTTCAGCCGGCTATAAAAATTAAGCCTGTAGTAAAAAGAAACAGCGAAATTAAGCTCAATAAACCCCCGGTTGATATTTTGTCACAGCAAGTCATTATTGAGCCGCCTAGCTATAGTTTATTAAAGAATCAAGCCGTTATGTCAGTGTCAGCGTTACTTGATATTGACGCTTTAGTTGGCAGTTATGCAAGCTGGGTTTTTTATTTTTCGGAGCAAACAATGGATTATTATATTGTTTTCTCTAATGGAGAACGTCAGCAATTAACTCAACAAAAAAACGGCAGCTATAGTGCTAAGCGTAAATTAATCAAAAGTATGGTTTACCATTTAGCGGTTGAAAATACGGCACAGCCAGTGTCAGAAAAATTTGCCGCGATTAAGCGTATTCAACTAACCGCGGATCAAGCACCAAAAATTCGTTTTATTAATCCAAAAAGCACGGTGACAGAATATGGTAAAAATAGTACACCGAGCTTAATGGCTCAAGTGCAAATATCAGATGATTTTGCTGTTACTAAGGTTGAAATTTTAGCCTCAATAGCAAAAGGCTCCGGCGAAGGGGTTAAATTTAGAGATCAAATTTTTAGCTTCGAGAGAAGTGAACTGCTTGATAACAAAATGCATTATTATAAAAGCTGGTCATTGACTGACTTGGCTATGGAGCCTGGCGATGAACTCTATTTTAGTATTTTAGCTACTGACAATCGTCAGCCTGAACCTCAGCAAACCCGATCGGCAACGAAAATTATCCGTTGGCTAGAGGAAGATCAAACAGGCATTAATGCCGACGGTATAATGATTGACTTTATGCCAGCGTATTTTAAAAGCCAGCGGCAAATTATTATTGAAACTATAGCGCTTATTGAAGATAAAACTGGCCTTGATCCAAGCAGGTTTACTGAAAGCTCAGAATTGTTGGGCGTAGCACAAAGTGCCCTGAAGCAAAAGTACGGCCAATATTTAGGCGATGAGTTTGAAGGGCCAAATAATCTTGGTGTGACATTTGATGAAAGTCATAGTACTGCTGAGCCGCATAGACCACAAATACAAGTGCACGATGAACTTAGTGGTAGTAGTAACGCCGTGATCACCGCTGCGGATGAACAATTGCATGATGATATGACGAGCCATGATCATGCCAGTGATAGCGTAAATAACCGCAACAATACTGACGTTTCTGGGCGTATAGCGCTGATTAATCGCTATGGTCATAACCACGAAGATAGTGATGTCGGGGTAATGACCAGCCAAGATCCGCGAGCTTTAATGAAAAAAAGCCTGTCTAATATGTGGCAAGCAGAGCTGCATTTAATGTTGTCAGAGCCATCACTAGCCTTACCTTTTGAACAACAAGCACTTAAGTTGCTAAACTTAGCAAAAACAGCTGAGCGCATCTATACAAAACGTTTGGGCTTTGAACCGCCACCTGTGACTGAGCAGCGCCGTTATCAAGGAGAGCAAACAGATATTTTAGCTAAAACCTTACAGGTATCTCGTTTTGAAACTGAACAGTTATCTAATCAAGATCAGCTGGCCTTTCTTAAGTTTTTACAATTATTGAATAAATTTAGCCAACCTGTGTTATCTGTACCTTCATTTGTAAAACCTGCTGTTTTTTCTAATGTTAATCAGCCAAACAAGGAGCAAAATCACGGTAACATTAATCGAAAGTTAGCGGTTGACGAGTTAGCGCTTATTAATATGGTTAAGATAGGGATAGAAAAGCTTATTGATAAACGACCGGCATGGGTTCAGGTGCTAGTGGTCATTGAGCGTATATTGCTTGAACGGCAACTGAAATTAACGCAGTGCGATAATTGTCTTGTGTTATTAGCCACAAAGTTGGAGCAGTTAATACCTAATGCGACAGCCGCGCCTAACGGTAAAGAGCAAGATTTTTATGACCAACAACCAATAATTAAAAACTATAGTCAATTCTTAAAGGATAATTTGTGATTATGTTTTTAACTGATTTCTTAACGGCTAGTTATCGATTAACACTTAATAGCCCTTTACACTGGGCATTAGTGATATTGGCATCTATAGGTTTGGTGATTAGCTGTTTACTGATTTATCGACGCTTTAAAGACGATGTTTTTCATGATGAACAAAAAATAGCGCCATTGGGTGCTAGAAAAAAGTTACATTTTTTTTTATTGCTTTTTGGCAATATTATTGCCTTTATCAGTGTATTGTTATTTGTTTTACCTTTGGAAGAAAAAGCACAAACATCATCATTCGATGTTTTACTTACCCCAGGTTTTAAACACACGGCTAATGGTGATGATTTTAATCTTGTCGGTATAGATAAGACAAAAATACTGCAAGCGCTAACGTCTGCGGAACGTATTTGGTTGTTGGCCGAACAAGGTAATTCAAGCGCTGATGAACCATTATATCAATGGCTAGCTAAACATTATCAGCATAAAGTTTTTGTCACGAGTTCAGTGCAAGAAGTTACTGATTTTTGGTCAAAAAGGGTTGGTAAACAGCCGATGAATTTTCGAACCAATAACAATGTTCCGTCATTAGTACAGGTGTTTGGTGACGGACTAACAAAGTTACAATGGCAACATTTTCAAACTTTCAATGCACAACAAGGTATTCAACAGCGCCGCCAAGAAGGTACTCAACCAGAAGGCATTCAACAAGAAAAAAACAAGCAAAGATTAGCTAGTGTCAACTTTAGGTTCTTTGCCAGTAAAGCCATAATAGGTTTAAGCCATTTAACTTGGCCAAGGCAGTTAATTTTAGGGCAAGCATTGACTGTCACTGGGCAGTTGCAGCAACCTATTGACAATAATGCTCAGTTTCAGTTGAGTTTAGTCAATAATAATAATGTGCTCAGCAGCATTATTATTGCTGGTAATGAGCCTTTTTCGCTCACCACAACCAGCAAGTTTTCTGGTTTATTCAATTATCAATTAGTCTTGCGTGAGCGAGAAAAAACCTTATTACAACAAGGTTTATCGAGTAAAAAAGCACTAGTGGATATTAGCGAAGACATCGCTTTTAGCGTTGTGATGGGTAATCAACCACGCGTGTTGATTAAACAGTCAGCACCTTCATTTGAAACTCGACGCTTAAAACAATGGTTAAGTCAGGCAAATAGTGAAGTGCATATTATTAGTCAGATCAGTAAAAATAAATGGGCGCAGCAGCACATCAATGTCAAAAATACCAGTGAAGACAATGAAGATAACAGTAACGCTGTTATTAACAATGTAGATAAGAGCAAGCAACAAAATGTAGCTGAACAAGCCCATATTTTGCAGAAAAAATTGTTAGACAATTATGATGTCTTGATAATCGACAGTCGAATGTTGCTCGCTTTAGAAGAGAGTGAAATTCAAGCTTTATATCGCTCGGTAAACAAGGGGTTAGGTTTGCTGATCAAGGCTGATGCGACACTTTTAAAAATCGAAAAATCTAAGATAAATAAACTGCATAGACTGTTAAATTTATTTTCCATAAAGCCCGTTGATGTATCTTTAAGTCCGGTTATTGCCAATTGGCCAGGCAAACCTAGGGTAGAGATAAATCAAACAATAACACCGCAAACCGCTGCTATTGCGATAAACGCCAAAGTGGGGGGCAATATCAACTCAATCATTGTCGAACCTCTTGTCGAGTCAACAACAGGGCAAACCTTAGTAGCAAAACAATCATTAGGACTTGGTAGCCTTGCCATATCATCGCTTAACCAAACGTACCAATGGTCACTGCAAGCAAGCCCCGAGGTTTATAGTCATTATTGGCAATATATATTGTCCAAAATATCTCGCAGTGAAAGCACTACTCGCTGGTTATCACCCATGCCAACAATTTTAGCGCAGGTAAATCAATATCAAGATATTTGTTTAATTTCGCCATTAGAAACGATTTCTTCTCCGCAAATGCAATTAATGGCCTTGGTGTTATCAAAGCATAAAAAATGTGGTCAATTTTCGGCTGACCAAGCAGGTTGGTATATGTTTCAGGCCTTGGACGATAATCAAGCGTTATTGGCAAAGCAAGCACAATATTTTTATCCAGCTGAAAACTTTTTAGCCTGGCAACAAGCGGATAAACACCAAGCCAGTGAAGGTTTTATGAAAATTATGGCTTTATCTCGTGATGATTTTATTGCAGCCGATACTTATCAACCGATAAATAAAATTTATCTTTGGTTGTGCATGTTTATCTCGCTAGGCCTGTTGTGGATTGAACGTAAATGGCAAACAAATTAAGTTTGCTCAAACGCTAATGCGACAAAGTCATACCAATTTCATTAATTAGGTGGTCTACTTTATACGCAGGAAAAATGGCCAAGTACAAGGCATTTATTTTAATAACTAGTTGTTCTAATTATTAAATCAATAACGCAGTAGTGGGTTATTTTAACCAGTAAAAATGATCAGATAATTAGTGAGATTGGTATCATTTAGCAGACCTATTGCTCTTAACAACAATCATCAATTTACAATAGGGTTAGTACTTAGGTAGCAAATAACTTTAGCGCGAAATGAGCTAGCGAATATCTTTTTGACTAAAGTGAAAGTCGATGGAGGCAATGATAAGCAAAAAGGCGCCAAATAGTATGGCCCAGTGTGCGCCAAATAAGGCTAATACACTGCCAATAAGCGCCATAAGCATATTAGCTAAACTAAAGGTGGTGGTAATTAAGCCCATAAGTTGTCCTTGTTCAATATCAGCATATTGCTCGGAAATATAAACCGGTAATAAACCATTGAAAAGTGCGATGGCGATGCCTATTACTGCATAAATAGGCCAAACACTGGTTGCTGACAATACAAGGTGTAAACTAAACAACAATGCCATTAACATCATGCCAACAATGGCACCCAATTTAAGCCCCAATAAGTATTTTAATTGCTTAACAAAAAACACACTGGTTATGGTCATAAATAAGGTTAAAACAACCGTTATATAACCAATATCAGGGCTAGTGAAATCAAAATTTTCCACCAACCAAACGGGGTAAAATTCGTAATAGGCATTCAGGCCAAGTGTTGCCAATAAATAAATTAAAAAGATACGTCTAATTTTTTTATTGGCGAGTAAGGCAAATGAGTTTTGTTTACTAAAAAGTTGAGAGAATTTTATCTTTGGCTGATTGGATTTACTATTACCAGCAGGTAATATATAAGCGACGCTGATAAGGGCAATAACTATCGCAACGGCGGCGAAGTAGAAGACGGTATCTAAACCGTATATTGCCAGTAATCCACCGGCTAAAGGGCCGAGCAACCAACCTAAATAGCTGGTGGCATTTACTAGGCTAAAGGTGTGGGTCTTATCTAGCGTGGGCGATAAATCTACCGCTATCGCTTTCGCTATGCTGATATTACCTGAAAAAATGCCCGTAACAAAACGCGCTAAAATCAGCAGTAAAAAACTTTCAGCCATAACAGCTAAAGCGGATAACACATAACTAACGGCAGTTAAAATCAGGGTGATGATTAAGGTTTTTTTGCGACCATAAATACCTGAGGCAGCACCTAAAACTGAGCTTCCGAGAATAACCCCTAAAGGATATATCGCCAGTATAATGCCGAGTAATATTTTACTGGGTAAATCAGCAAAAGTGGTTAAAGGGCTAACTTCATTAAGAAAAAGAGGTGCTAATACAGGATAAGGTAAGGCAATGCCGGCACTGCTAAACAGCACCACCAGCATGACAGAAAATAAGGTTTTTTTTGCTTTTAACTGTTCAGTAATTAAGGTGTTTTTTGCAGATGTTTTAACTTTAGTAGCGTGAATCGTCATAACGAATATTTATATAATACAGTAGGTATAATGCCTATTGATTATATAATAAGTTAGCTTTATAACTAAGTAAAAAGTTTCAATTTCTATCAACGCAGCGATAGTGGCGATAAGCACTTTTGCATCATAAAATGATAGCAAAGTATCATAAAACTCTATTGGTCAGTACTGGTGTAATTAATTGTAATTTCAAGGTAATAAGTTGTACTATTGCCGTAACACCTTGTACATAGTGTTGTTAATTAATAATAAACATTTTATGCTTGTAGAGTGATTCATATTTTCAATGGTTGTTATTGATTGATTAGCGTAAACATTGACCGTGTTCATCAACCAGCCATGAAAATGCTGTTAATACAGCGTAATAAAGTAGGAGCAGTTAATGTCAGATAGTGAATTGTTAGTTAAAAAAATATTACTCGTTGAGGATGACCGTCAGTTGTCTGATCTAGTCGCTGAGTTTTTAGAAAATGAAGGTTATCACGTTAAGCAAGAGTTTAGAGGCGACACGGTAGAAAAGCGAGTTGATAAATTCGTTCCTGATTTGATTATTTTAGACATTATGCTACCGGGTAAAGATGGATTTGCTGTTTGTAAAGATTTACGGCCTAACTTTAAAGGCCCAATTTTAATGCTAACTGCGAAAGGCACAGACTTTGACCAAGTGTTAGGTTTGGAAATTGGTGCCGATGACTACGTGATTAAGCCTGTTGAGCCAAGAGTACTGCTTGCCCGTGTTAATGCGCTATTGCGTCGTGGCCAGTTGCCAACGGATGGTAAAGAAAATGCTAAAATTAATTGTGGTGAACTGCATATTAGCCGTGGTTCTAGACAAGTGACATTGCATGGCGAAAATGTTGACCTGACTAGCCAAGAGTTTGACTTACTCTGGCTATTAGCTAGTCGTTCAGGCGAAGTACAGAATCGTGATTATATTTATAAAGCGGTTGTTGGTCGCGAATACGACGGCATGGATAGAAGTGTTGATGTGCGTATATCACGCTTGCGTAAAAAATTACACGATAGTAATGAAACTCCTTTTCGTATTAAAACCATTTGGGGACAAGGCTATTTATTTGTTCCAGATGCCTGGAGTTAACTATTATTTTAGTGTGTAAGCTGGTGAGCTGTTATAGCGACTCATCAGTATTTATTTCCTTTATTTAGGCATTTTATGAAACTTGGTCGCTCATTCTTCAGCTTATATTTCCTTATTATTTCTATTTTTATCGTATTCTCATGGATGCTTGATGAAGCATGGAGTTCATATCTTGAACAAGATATAGAGTCTTACACCGGTTATAAAAGTATGCTGTTGGCGCTATCTAACTATTTAGAACAGCACCCAGAAGATCAATGGCAAGAAATACTATCGAAAGCTGCAAAGCAGTGGCAACTGCCATTAAAGTTAATGACAGCGCAAGAAGTAAATGCTATCAGCCATCAAAAGCATGCTGTCATCAAAGAAAAAAACACGCATATTTATTATGATAATAACGCGGTAGAAATTCATCACAGGATCAATAATGCTGGCACTGTGATTGTGTTGGGGCCTGCTAAAATGCCAACCCAGCCGAGGCTAGAGGCACTCATTCGTGTTATTTTGCTGGCAACCTTAGCCGGTATATTATTTTTTTGGTTACGGCTTTTGTCTCGAGACTTGGATCAGTTGCAAAAAACCGCAGTAGAGTTTGGTCAAGAAAGTTTTGATGTGGTTGCACCACAAGCAAGATCGACTATGGCAGCGCCTATGGTTACGGCGTTTAATACTATGGCCAGTCGTATTAAACGCTTAATCGATGCTCATAAAGAATTATCAACTGCGGTTGCACATGAATTACGTACACCGTTAGCCCGCACTAAGTTTGCCTTAGAAATGCTAGCCTGCACCGATGATAAAGCCAAACAAGAGAAATATCGCAAAGCCATTAGTAAAGATGTTTGTGAGTTAGAACAACTTATTAGTGAGATGCTGATTTACGCTAGTTTCGATAATGACAAACCCGAACTAAATTTTAGTGAAGAATCATTGGTGGATATTGTCGAAAAACAGGTCAGTAATTACCAACAGTTTGAACAAAAATTTAACATAGTTAACCTACTTGGCAATGAAAGAGTTGAGGTCGATCGACACTTTATTGGTCGAGCGTTGAATAATTATATTTCCAATGCCATAAAATACGGTAACGGTGAAATAGACATCACAATTACAAAAAGTGAAGAGCACTGTCAGATAAGCGTTACAGACAATGGTGAGGGAGTCTGTGATGATTTCAAATGTACTATATTTGATGCTTTTTCTCGTGGTGATATATCTCGTAACCGTGAAACAGGAGGTTTTGGTTTAGGTCTAGCCATCGTTTGTCGGATTATGGAATGGCATGGTGGTAGTGCATCTGTTGTTGATAGCAAAAGTGGTGGCGCGAGCTTTATGCTGCGTTGGCCCATTAAACAAATTGCTGCTTAGTGGATAAAAATCAGTCAATACTTTGTATTTACTATAAAAATTAATAATTAATTACGCGTAGCGTTAAAGTAAACTGTGCTGCTGCCGATACAAATATTATCGGTAGTAACACAGTAGATTATTTTGACCCTAAACGCTTTATCAAACGACATACTTGTTCATGAACTTCAGTTAGGCGAACAGCTTAATAAAAGTGTTCACCATGAGCGTCGTTCTGATTTTTCGCTGCTACTGGCCATGCTAACCGACGATGTTCGAGCGCATAGCCAATTTACACTACCACTTTCACAAACACCTGAAAAAACCACCTCATCAGAACAGTTACGAAAATATTTTCAATTACCTGATGAAGCCCCTTTAGCATTAAAAGATGTTGCCGATATAAGCCGCTATAATCAGGCAAGTTTGCTTGAACAACAGCAGTTAGAAGACTTAAGACTAGCAAACATACTTAATCCTAAACCATTAGCGTTTCGTGATGATGTGAAACATATAAACCAACAGGTTATGACTAATACCAGTTTATATTGCCAGCAAAAACATCAAGAGATGTCGTTAACAAAAACACCGCAAAGAGCTGATTTCAATGCTAAGGCTTGGTTAGCGGCAGTGCAAACTACTATTGTTAAAGCACCACTAATGGAAACGGTTGCCTAAAAAGCCTTAGCACAACAATGTTTAAACTTTTTCTCACTGCCGCAAAAACAAAACTCATTTTTTTTGGGTTTATTTAATGCTTTGCTATCTGACACCTCACCATCAAGATATCGCCATGCGCTATCTTCAAGCACAAAATTAGATTGTTCTCGCATTTGCCAAATTTGTCTGTGAACTTGATAAAAAGCGGAAAACTCTACTTGAGCACTATTATGGTTAGCTAAATCTTTTTCGTGATCACTGGCATAGTGAATAATGAGTTTCAGCCATTTTGTTTCTGCAGCCCATTGTGCGATATCATCAATGGATTGTTCAGCTTGGCTTGATTGGGCATAAGTAAAGTAAATATACTCGGCCTGTTGTGTTGCGTAAGCAGAGTAGCGTGACCGCATAAGTTGTTCTGGAGAGTGAGCAGGTTTTGTTACCATTATTAAAGGTTGGCAACACAGTGCAAAGCTTCGTTCTGAGCCGCATGGACATAACATCTAGATAAACTATTTAAAGAGCAATTATCTATAGTTTATCATGACAATTATTATGCTTTGCATGGTTTATGGCTTTAATTTTTCAGTTAATCTAACTTAACCCAAGGGTTTCTGCGCTGTAGATCAAGTCGTCGGATTAATCACAACTTATTGATTTACTTTTGTTTTAAAATATTGATTAAATATAGTTAGTTAATGCAGTTGGTTTATTACTTTAAAATCTGTTTTTTGTAATAAAATACATTGAGTTTTTCCTAAGGCAGCACAGCGAGATATTTCTTTTAATTCGGCTTGATTAAAGTTGGCGTTTGATAAAATCATCGCAGAACATGTACCTTTTAATAAGGTGTTTTTGATATGCTCTAAGCTGACATTGACCTTATTGGCATTCACTTTTAGTATTTTTGCTGGATTAATTTTACCCATGTTAGAGAGTTGTTCTAGCGAAGCATTTTCTGGATTAATCATTAAAATCCACTTTTTATCATCATGGTGGTTTTGACAAATGTCTTGGTACTTTTCAGAGACATCTCCGAGGCTATTTACACTAATAATATTACACCAAGCAGAAGATAAATTAATTTGAGGTGGTAAATTAATACTAGGGGCTATAGCTAAGCTGTTGTTATTTATTTTTAAATTTATTTTATTAGTGTTAATCATAGTGCCTACCTCGATATGCTGTATGAATGTACAGTATATCGGTTTTGATGCTATTTCAAGCATTATTTTACTGATATTTGCTCAAGGTTATAAGAAGAGTCGCTTTTTTAAAGCGATAATTTAAAGAAGTGAATCTGATTTTTTAGCTGTAAAGTAAGCGTAGCTAGCGCTTAATAGGTAGAGATTAATGACTGTTCAACACTCGGTAAATTATAGCTGCGTCACTTACCGACAGGGGATAAATTTTAAGGAATAATGGCGCTGAACACTATCCAAACACTAACTGAACATTAAAGGTGAAAAGATAAACACTGCATTTTGCTATGTTACTGGTGCAAATTGATTTAAAATAAAACGTCTACAGAGCTAACGACAATAACCAAGGATATTAACCAATACATATCCAATTACGTTGTTAATTTATCTCGAACTGTATAGCCAAGCCATTGAGTTTACGTGCTAAAACTATTACGATTAGTTATGTGTAAATAGCTAAATTTTCATCCACAGTTTGGCTTGAAATAAGTTAAATAAGTTAAATAAGTAAATAGGTTCTAAAGTAACAATATGAGAATTTTACTCGTTGAAGACGATCTGCCATTAGCACAAGCATTACAACAGTCGTTGCGACATGAGGGCTTCTTGGTTAACCACGTTGATACCGGCGAAGACGCTTTAATGTCATTGGCTATTCCTGATCATGACATGGTAATTTTAGATTTAGGGTTGCCTGACATGGATGGTTTATTAGTGCTAAAAAAGCTTAGAGCTAAAAAGAAAACTACGCCAGTTATTGTGCTTACCGCGCGCGATACTGTTGAGCAGCGTGTACAAGGACTAGACTTTGGCGCCGATGATTACTTAATTAAACCTTTTGACATTAACGAACTTCTTGCTCGCTTACGGGTGATTGAACGCCGATTAGGCACTGCTGATAGCGCAATAATTTCCATTGCCTTGGTCAAGCTTGATACGACTGCCCACAAAGTGTTCATCGAAGATAAAGAACTGTCCTGTTCAAAAAAAGAATATATGGTGCTAAAAGTATTAATGGAAAATGCTGGGCGAATTCAGTCACGAGAGCAAATTGAATCTCGCCTTTACGATTGGGGTGAAGAAGTGATGAGTAATGCGGTAGAAGTCCATATTCACAATTTACGCAAAAAGTTACCTGAAAAATTTATCCAAACGGTTCGTGGTGTTGGCTACACCATCAATAAGGCTTAAAAGTTTATTATGCCTATTCGTCGTTATCTAGTGCTAATGCTGTTATCAATTATTACCTTAGTCATTTTTGTTTCTGCTATTCAGGGTTATAAAGCGAGTATGCGTAAAGCAGAAAGTGTATTTGATAATGAATTAGTCTCTTTAGCTCAGGTTATAACGGCCGTTAAGCTACCTAAAGGTGTCATTACGCACCAAGCAACCAGCAATTTTTCTTATCAAATAGTGCTTGATAACCAGGTAGTAACACGCAGTGATAATGCGCCAAACACACTAATAAATACCTTGAATACTGGTTTTAAAGAAACTAATTTCTTAGGTAAACGCTGGCGGACTTATACCGATAAAATAACAGATAACTCAGCAACCAATACTTGGGTTATTATTGCGCAACCATTAAAACAAAGATTTGACCTTGCTGAGGATATAATTTTATCTGCGGTTACCCCCATTATTTTAGTCATGCCATTACTGGCATTCATCATTTCATTGGCGGTGCGGCAGGGCTTGAAACCGTTGACTTTTTTAACTCGAGCACTCAAAAATAAAAAAGCAAATGATCTTAGCCCGTTAACGGTCAGTTCAAGCACAGAACTTGCGCCAGTGATTGAAACATTAAATGAATTATTTCTGCGACTGTCATTATCGTTTGAACGTGAAAAGCAATTTGCCTCAGATGCTGCCCATGAACTTAGAACGCCATTAAGCGTATTGAAAATTAATGTTTATAACCTTCAACAAAGCTTTAATGATGTCATGCTTGTTAACAGTGACAAAAACTCAACAGCGCTGTCAGTATTACCCTTTCAGCAATTAGAGCAAAGTGTTGAGCGTATGGCACATGTGGTTGATCAAATATTGACCTTGAACCGGACTAATCCAGAACAAATATTGGCTGAAAGTGCGGTGCTTAATTTACAAGAGCTGTTGCAAGAATGTATTAGTGATCTCTATCCTTATATTGCCAGCAGAGGCCATGATATCGAACTGAATAGTGCGCCATTGAACATTTTGGGCAACAGATTTGCCATAGGTATACTATTGAAAAATTTGCTTGCTAATGCGGCTAAATATACCCCGGATAATGGCAAGATTTTAGTTTCGTGCGTGCAAGAAAAAAATAAGCTTATATTACGTGTTGAAGACTCAGGCCCGGGTATTGCGCCAGAAGAATATTCACGGGTATTTGATCGCTTTTATCGTGTCGGCGGCGATAGCCATAATTCAAAAGTTATTGGCTGTGGCTTAGGCTTGTCGATTGTTAAACATATTGTAGAATTGCATCAAGCAAACATCAGCTTAAATCGCTCAAAGACTTTGTTTGGCTTATGTGTAAAAGTTGTTTTTTCTATGGCAGATAGTAACAGCGGTGAAATTATTAAGGGTAATAAATTACCCAGTTCACCAGCAAAGGGAGATTATCAATGAGCCTATTTTCTGTCAAACTTATGCAAAGCGTTATTGTCTTTTTCGCGTTACTGTCATTTGCTAGCTTGGCAAATCGGCCGGAATTCGAGGTAGAACTTAAAAATCATTTGTTTTATCCGGCTGAAATAGAAATTCCAGCAAACACGAAAGTAAAATTAGTTATTTATAATCGAGATACTACCCCTGAAGAGTTTGATAGTTTTGACCTTAATAGAGAAAAAGTTATTTTTCCACAAAAAAAATCAGTGATTTTTATTGGACCTTTACCGCCAGGTCGTTACAAATTTTTTGGTGAATTTAACCCTAATAGCGCTCAAGGCACCATTATTGTTGTCCCTAAAAACAGTGCAACTGATACTAACATAGAGACTTTCGCGCTAGCTTATACTGCACCGCTAGCAGCGCATAGCCTTCTGCTTAAGGAGGTTTTACATGTTAATTAATACCGTTATTCTTTTTTTAAGAGATGCTTTACCGATATTTGTTATTAGTATTATTTTGATCTCTATGCTCCAACAACAAGGTATTAGGTTACGGTGGTATTATCTCGCGTTATTGACGAGCGTAATGTTAAGCCTAATTTTATTAAATACTAGTGATGAAATTGCACATACACTAGATGATACGGGGCGAGAATGGCTTTATGCTTGCCTCTACATTGTTTGTTATTTTATATCGCTGTTGTTATTGAGCCAGCTTTCAATCGTAAAAAGGCCATTAAGCGTCCGAAAACTTACCCTTGTTCGGCTTTGTGCACTGGCCTTAACCGTTATTGTTATGACACTTAATGGCGCGAATTTTCTAATTTATATCACTGGCTTTTGGTATCAAAATAATGCCTCTAATGCCTTGGTGGCAGGCGTTATTCTCGGTGTGGGTATTTGCGCGAGTATCGCTGTATTGTTGTATTTTTTAATGGCGTTTATTGAGCGTTATTGTCGCCTCATTCGTGAAGCACTATTGATAATTTTTAGTGTTGGCCTATTGATGAAAGCGACAAAATTACTGATCCAAATCGATGTTTTACCTGGGAATAGGCTTTTGTGGGACTCTAATTATCTAATAATGGAAAATTCCGAACTAGGGCAGTTGTTTACGGTGTTTTTTGGCTACGATGCCACGCCAACATTACTGCAACTAATACTTTATATTTCGGCCATTGTGATTGCTTTTGCTTTGACTTTTTTTTGCTCGACGCTTTCAAAGTCAACACGCACTATAGTGAGTCATAAGGAGATGGTGTAATGAACTTTCTAATCTTTAAAAAATTAACACAATTTAGTTTTTTGCTGTTGATTTTATCTGCTTTTTCAGCGCTGACATGTCAAGTTGCGCTGGCTGATGGTGTTGTGGTTGATAAGGTATATCATCCCTATGTGCTACCTAACGAGCAAGAATTTGAATGGCGTATGTTGTCACATCAAAATGACGCGGGTAACAGCTTAGGACAACGAATAGCCTACGGAACGTCAATAACCAACAATGTTATGATTGAATTTTATATTGTTGGTGAGCGAGATAGAGATGGTGACTTTGGCTTGTCTGCCTATGAAGTTGAAACGCGGTGGATGATGACAGATCAAGGCGAATATTGGGCCGATTGGGGTCTGTCACTTGAAGTCGAAAAAGTACATAAATTGGATATTTGGGAAGTCACTACCGGTTTGTTGTTTGAAAAAGAATTTGGCCGTGACAGTTTAGCTTTGAATGCGTTTTTAATTTATGAAAGTGGTAGTGATATCAAAAATGAATTTGAAACAGAGTTTCGTTTGCAATACCGCTATCGCTGGCTACCACAAGTCCAGCCAGCCATTGAGATTTATATTGGCCAAGACTATTCCGGTATTGGTCCCTCTTTTATGGGTATACAAAGGTTTGATGGTCAAAAGCAATTGAAATGGGAATTGGGTTTTATAACCGGTTTAAATGGTGATGACAAAGACCATATCTTACGTGCTTCCATTGAATATGAATTTTAAAAAATCATGTGTAAACATTTATTGATTCGACAATTATTTTGGTGTGTTTTTGCCTTAGCATTACTGGTTTTTTCTTTAGGTATCAGTTGGCAAGTGAGTAAAGCGACAAACTTTTTATATCATGTTTGGTACCAAACATTAGAAATAAATACGGTCATTAGTAAAAGCGTGCCAAAAAACACCCAAGGTAAGCGTGACTTTCCCATTAAAGATGTGAAATTACACGAAAAAAAGTTTGCCGACATTGTGCAGTCTATTCACCATCACGGCGATGGCTTAACAGACATTAGTTATTTAAATCATCAGGGGATATTACAAAAATTATTAACTACAAGTGAAGTGCAGCATTTGCAAGATGTGGCTAATTTACTCGATAATATGAGTAAATTGTGGTGGGGTAATTTACTTTTTTTACTCAGCTTATTAATATTTTATGGCCATAAAGTTAAGCAATTAACAATAGAGTCGATAAGAGCAATGCCGACAGCAAAGCAGAAGTTAATCTCTTTAGCCTGCTTTGTTTTTTTGGTTATCGCTATGTTGGGAATATGGGGTTTTACAAAAGTTTTTTATTATTTACATACCGTTATATTTCCTAACGATCATCAGTGGTTTTTTTATTATCAAGACTCATTAATGTCTTCACTTATGAAAGCACCTGATATTTTTGCTGCTATAGCCGGACAATTGATCTTAATCGCTATACTATTAGCGCTAATTATTGATGTAATATTAAGCCGTTATCAGCGTCAAAAATAAAGTTTAATTAATCTTAAACGCATATGAGATTAACGACTTCATGTGATGAATTTATTGAGGTTTACTAGCGTACATATCAGAGATATTATGACCAATAAATAAAGAGGCTTTAACGGCAATGTTTTTTATTGTTTTTATATCTTGTGGCTGCCACTTTGTTTTATTACCCGTACGTTCACAGCAAATAATACCTAATGGAACAAAGTCTTTATTGAAGGTAACATCCAATAAAGAATGAATATTGTGTACGTCAAAATATCCATGGTTAAAACACTTAGCGACTTCGTCATTTCTTGCATCACAAGCCACTAAAAAATCATTCTCTACTATATGAGAAAAATAATTTTTATAATCACTTTCAATTAAATGTGCACTTGTTGATCGTTTACCAAATTCATCAACACACATTAATGAAAACATCGCTGAATAGTCACTGTGAAATAGCCAAATACCCACACGATCACATTTAGGAACAGTAGACTTAATCGACATGAAAATTTTTAATAGTTTATTATTTAAAGAGGTACGCGGATTACTTAAATAAACGGATAGGTTTGATAATATTTCGATAAGTTACATCAATTAATAGTTTGTAAGTTGAGATACATCAATAAAAATTATGCTGAAAGACAAAATAGATAAATCGCTTAGGCATGAGCTAAGAAATTAATACATAGGCTAGATTTTTACTGTTGTGTGTTTTGAAAATGGGTCATTAATGTCAAAATACTTACTTATTGAGTTGGGTTAACTCTTCAATACGGTATTTTGTCAAAGTATTATAACATTTTTTATAAGCAATAGCTGCGCTAGCATCAGGCGCTAGCACTAAATATTGCCAACGACAGTTATTTTCACGATAACGGATAAAATTACGCTGTGAGCGTTTAAACATATTTAATGATGTGCTCTGTCCACTATTATTAGCCAATTCTTGTAAGATAAAAGTCTGATTATTTACCCAAGTTTGCAGCTCACGATCTTTATTTTTTTTAATGCCATCCAAACAATGTGACACTTGAGCAACGGTTTCCATATTGGCTTCACACATTTCTATGGTATTTTTAGCCATTGCTGCAGTAGCAAACCCCAACAAGCTAAGCCATAGGTATTTGCTAAAACAGTTATTATTCATGATTAATATTAATCATTATGCCGGCAGTACTTTTTTGTAAGGTTTAACGGTCACTTTTTTATAAACACCCGCTGCTATGTAGGGGTCTTGATCTGCCCACTGTTGTGCGTCAGCTAAACTGTCGAACTGTGCAATAATAAGTGAACCGGTAAAGCCTGCGTCGCCAGGGTTTTCACTATCAATAGCAGGACAAGGGCCAGCCACAAGTAGCTTGCCTTGATCTTGCAATACACGTAAACGAGCTAAATGATTTTCACGCACGCTCATACGCAGAGCTAAACTATTTTCAACATCTTCACTGTAGATAAGATAAAACATATTACATCCAAAATTATTATTAATTAAAAGCCGCAAGTAGCGTCCAAGTTACATTATTATTGTTTATCTTCTGCCTAAGCTTCAGACCTGTATTTATAACAAGACATTATACCAAGACAACACTGAACCAATAGCAATAAAGAACAAATAAAATAACTAACGGGATATCTTCTAAAAGTGCGTGTATAAGCTCGTATCAAAAACGATAAGTTAACAATTCTATCCAAAGCTAAGCCATACACCAAACTATTTAAGGATATAAGCGGTAATAGTTTTGATAAGTTAAGGATAAACGCTCATTTACCCCTAACTTTACTCAGCTTTTACTAGATGGTACTGGTATTGAAGTTAAAGTCTTGTATTTATTTTTTGGTTGTAGCTTTGCTTAAGTTTGCTGATAGCCAAACGGATCGTCAATGGAATAAGAAGGCTCAGTAAACCACTTTGCGCCAGAATCAGTCATGTAAAAGTGATCTTCTAAACGCACGCCAAATTCATTCGGCAATACCAGCATAGGCTCATTTGAGAAACACATACCTTTAGCCAGTGGCGTTCTATCACTGCGCACTAGGTAAGGCCATTCGTGAATATCTAAGCCAACACCATGGCCTGTTCTATGTGGACAGCCTGGAGTTTCGTAATCTGGTCCTAAATTTTGGCTGGCTAAATAAGCTCTGGCGGCAACATCTACATCACCGCAAGCTACGCCAATTTTGGCGGCATCAAAGGCCGCTTTTTGTGCTAGCTTTTCGAAAAGCCACATCTCACGTTGACGTTGATTAGGCTCACCAAATACATAAGTACGGGTAATGTCAGAGTTGTATCCTTCAACCTGACAGCCAGTATCAATCAAGACTATGTCATTTGTTGCCAGTGTTTTTGGTGATTTTACGCCGTGTGGATAAGATGAATCTTCACCAAATAGCACGATACAAAAATAGGAACCGGCAGTAGCGCCCACTTTGCGGTGCGCTTGGTCAATAAAGTGGGTGACTTCTTGGGTAGTAATCCCCACATGTAATATCCGAGCAACAGCTTTATGTACTTCGATAGTCATATTTTTTGCCTGTTGCAATAAGGCTATTTCAGTGTCTGATTTTTCTGCACGACAACCCGCGGTTACACATTTTGCATCAACAAGTTCAAACTGTGGTGCCGCTTTTTTAATACCGTCGGCAATAAAAAAAGCGGTCGACTCATCTATGGCTATTTGGCCTGAGTTAATGCCACACTCAGCCAAGGTTTGTTTAAATAGCAGATAAGGACTTTCATGTTCTTGCCAGCCTTTTATCTCGCCTTTAATGGTCATATATTGCTCAAGCGTATTCACTTCAAAAAATGGCGTGATATATTTAATCTCACCCTGTTGAGGAATAATAGCACCAACCATACGTTCGCTGGCGTACCAACGCGTACCTGTAAAGTAATATAGATTTGTTCCGGCGTTGATATAGGTGGCTTCAATATTATTTTCAGCCATAATTGTTTGCGCTTTCACAATGCGCTGTTTTAATTCAGCCGCTGTTATTGCTTGCACTTTGCTAGTCATATTGACTAACTTTTCAAGTTCAATTTGTGCGGTAGAGCCGCCAACACCTATAGTCATATTTTTCCTTAAAAAATTTAATTAATTTTAATTAATACTGGTATATTTTATACAAAAAAATAAGCCATGTATCGTAATAAATAAATTAGCGCTATGATAAAAGAAATTTATCCTATCGCTAAACGGTCAAATATTGTCATTCCAGAAAGATCACCAGCCCAATTAACCAAAGGAATAGCTATGCGCAAAAAAGTCGAGTTTATCAGTGGTGAACACCGCTTAAGTGGCTTACTGGAAAGTCCTGAATCTGAGGTTAAGTTTTATGCCTTATTTGCTCATTGTTTTACCTGTGGCAAAGACATTGCGGCGGCATCACGTATTAGCCGAGCTTTAGTGCAAAAGGGTATTGCGGTATTAAGGTTTGATTTTACCGGTTTAGGTAATAGTGATGGTGATTTTGCTAACAGTAATTTTTCTTCAAATATACAAGATTTAATTGCGGCGGCAGATTTTCTTCGCACAGAATATCAAGCACCACGACTGCTTATTGGCCATAGTTTAGGTGGTGCAGCTGTGCTTGGTGTTGCTCAATATGTTGAAGAAGCGAGCGCAGTGGTCACTATTGGCGCGCCATTAGATGCTGCGCATGTCGCGAAAAACTTTGCCCTGCAGCTTGATGATATTGAAAAAAATGGTAAAGCAGAGGTTAATTTAGCTGGGCGTGTATTTACCATAGAAAAACAATTTTTAGATGATATAAAGCGCTACGATACCCGTCATATTGGTCAACTAAAAAAAGCACTTTTAGTCATGCACTCGCCAATCGACAGCACGGTAAATATCAGCGAAGCGGAAAAAATATACCAAGCCGCCTTACATCCTAAGAGCTTTGTTAGTTTAGATGATGCCGACCATTTACTGACCAATAAACGTGATGCTGAATATGCTGCTGATGTAATAGCGGCGTGGGCAGGGCGATATATTACTTACGCGGACAATGCTAACCATATTGCTAAACATATTGCTGAAACTGCTAGCAGTAAGTATGACAAAAATGAGATCGCTAAAGGGCATGTCATCGTAGAAGAAAAAAACCATAAATTTACTCAACACGTCAGCACCAATAGCCACTATTGGCTTGCTGATGAACCAGAAAGTGTTGGTGGTAATAACATGGGACCTGATCCTTATGAGCATTTGCTAGCGGGCTTAGGCGCTTGTACCGCCATGACTTTACGTATGTACGCTGAGCGTAAAAATTTGGCTATCAAACATATTAAAGTGGAGCTAACGCACAGTCGAGATTACCAACAAGACTGTCAAAAATGTGAAAGTGAAAGTCAGGGTATTGAAGCCATAGTGCGGAAAATTAGCTTTGTTGGCGAGCTAGAAACAGCTCAATACGCGCGATTTTTAGCGATAGCAGATAAATGTCCAGTACATAAAACGCTGCACAATAATGTCAAAGTGGTGAGTACATTGCTTAATCAAGCATAAAAAATTAGCCTAACTGCTGATGATAAATTATCATTGGCAGATAGAAGATCATCATTGCTATAAAAACAATGTAAAGTATAGAGTTTGGTATATGTCTGAAGCGTTAAAGGGTATTAAAGTCGTTGATTTAAGTCGAATTTTGGCCGGGCCTTGGGCATCACAAATGCTCGCTGATATGGGGGCTGAAGTTATTAAGGTGGAAAGACCCAAAAAAGGTGATGATACCCGTCATTGGGGTCCTCCATTTATTAAACCGGCGCAAGATAATGAACCTGCACAAGCTGCCTATTACCACAGTGCAAACCGCAACAAACAGTCAATCGCTATTGATATAACCCTGCGACAAGGGCAACAAGTGATAAAAGATATGATCACTAAAGCCGATGTCTTAATTGAAAACTATAAAGTGGGTGGTCTTGAAAAATATGGTTTGAGTTATCAGCAAGTAAAAAAACTCAACCCTAAATTAGTTTATTGTTCGATCACTGGCTTTGGTCAACATGGCCCATACGCACATAAAGCCGGCTACGATGCCATGATCCAAGGTGAAGGTGGCTTAATGAGTTTAACCGGTGCTGCTGATGGCGAACCGATGAAAGTTGGCGTGGCAGTGATTGATGTAATGACCGGGCTTTATAGCGCGAATGCTATTCTTGCGGCATTACTCGCTAAAGCCCATACCAACAAAGGCCAGCACATAGATATTGCCTTACTTGACGTACAAGTGGCAACACTAGCTAATCAAGGCATGAACTATTTAGCCACAGGTGAAAATCCAAAGCGTTTAGGCAATGCTCACCCTAATATTGTGCCCTATCAAACCTTCGCGACTAATGATGGCAGCTTGATATTAGCGATAGGCAATGATCAACAGTTTGAACGATTTTGTCAGGCCGCTCAGTGCTCAGAATTGGCAAAAAATGCCTTATTTAAAACTAATCAACATAGGGTCGAAAATCGTATTGAACTTGTGCCGCTTTTAGCGCTTATTCTCGCTAAGCAAAGCACAGATTATTGGGTTACGATATTAGAAGCAATCGCGGTACCTTGTGGACCGGTAAATACCTTGAAACAAATATTTAACCACCCACAAATAAACCATCGCGAGATGGTAAAACAAGTACCGGATAAAGACGGTAGGCTAATTAAAACCGTGGCATCACCGATTAACTTATCGGATACGCCATTACAATATAAACACGCCGCGCCGAATATTGGCCAACATAGTCAACAGATTTTAACGCAGTTTTTACAGTATAATGACGAGAAAGTTGCCGCGTTATTGCAAGCTGGTGTTGTAGCGTAATTTTTATTGTTTGCATCGTTTCATTGCTTGTAAAGATAATAGCTAAAATCAGTGGATTCTGTTATTTTTATCTTAAAGAAATCGCGCTAATTCACGCTAAATAAAGCGAATGTAAGGTTGAGTAAGTTATTAATCTATATGGAAATTGTCTGTATTTAACTTAATGTTGTTATATTTATCGAGAAACCCATGTCTAATTCAATGTCTTTAGAAAAAATATTTATTATTATAGCGATCATATTAGGGTTTGGCTCTGCGGTTGACTTGATATATGCTTTAGCAGACGCAAATATTCAACTCGCTGAGGTATTGCGTTGTATATTAAATATTGTTATTGCTGGCTTTTTATATCTTTATTTTAATAAAAAACATAAAGCAAAAGTTGAAGATTAAATACCTTGGCAAGTTAAGTATGACACTCGCCTATAATGACCTGCTTAGATCTTAAAATTACCGGCCCAGATGTTAAATTTATCGTGATCAATAACTCCTCATCATTAATTTTTTAGATAGTTGTTTTATATCAAAGTAAATAAATTTTTGTATGCTACTTTTAATTTATACCTATAAATAAAAGAAGATATTATGAGTAAAATATTCGTTGTTGCCGATTTATCAGACAGCAAACAAGTCGCGATAAAACGAGCTTGTGAACTGGCTAAAACTAAAAGCCAATCATTGCATATTGTTTACTTTTGTTATCAAAGTTTACGCCATATTCAAGATGATCCACAAAATATAAAACAAGCGGTAATCGATGCGGTTACCTATAATGCAGAAAAATCACTCAAGACCTTAGTGCCTGACGATATTGATTACAGTTATGAAGTCGTATGGGAAAAGCGTATTGACCGTTGGATAAATGACTACGCAAAACAACATCAGTTATTCATGGTGGTAAAAACGGCCCATCGCACTGAGACTTTTTTATACACATCTACCGATTGGCAATTATTACGCGAGTGCCCAGCGCCAATATTTATTGTCAGTGATCATAAATGGCGTAAATCGCCAAATGTCTTAGCCGCTATTGATTTAGAGACTAAACGTAAAAGCAAACAAATACTAAATCATCAGATATTAACTGCAGCGAAAGAGTTTTCTAAAGCGAACAACGCAGAATTATTTGTCTGTTATACCTTACAATTTTCAAAGTTTTTACGTGACTTAGGTTTACAATATAAAGACGAATTAGAAATTAAAGCAGGGGAAACCCTGAAGCATAAAATTGAAAAATTAGCGGCGGAATATGACATTCCTGTCGCGAATTTTTTTATTAAGGCCGGTGAGCCCGAAAAGGTAATTCCCAGTATGGCGGCCCGGCAAAAAGCAGGGTTAGTGGTTATTGGTACTGTGGGCCGAAAAGGTTTGAAAGCGAAAGTGTTAGGTAATACGGCCGAGAAAATTTTAAGCTTGTTAAAATCAGACGTGCTAGCACTAAAACCAGAATAATTATCGGGTATTTACCCTTAGTTATCACTATTTTGTTATGACTATGACCAGAACTATGACCAGAACTAACACCATGCGTTTCGGCTATACTATTTATAGCCGAAACTAATAGCCGAAACGGGCGCTGAAAAAGGATGCTTTAGCGCTAGATGCTTATTTCTGGTCTTTACTTGGTTTAGCTTTACTGGGCTTAGCCTTACTTTTTTCAGTTTTATTTTTTACCGTGGCATTATCGGTATCTTGCATAGGTGGCAGCATACCTTTAAGTAAACGGCCAAATATATCTGCACCGGTAATAATACGTTTAGTTTCACCCCATACCAGCAGCACATCGTGTTCAATAACGCCGTCAAAGTTTTTATCAATAGAGGTACTTACTTTCATTTTTAAAATGGCTTCATTTAACGATGTCGTTTCATCAGTGATAACAACCGGACGATGACAAAAATTGTAAGGGTCAAAGTTTTCTGACTGAAACAGTGCGCTACGCAAGAAGCCATCAGCATCAATAACCAGTAAAGGTTTACCTTCCAGATTGGTTAATACCACCCAACTATAACCAGAATGGTTTAGCATAGTTAAAAATGGATCGTCGGGGCCAGAATAAGTATCTGGCAGAACGGGTAAATCAAGCTTTGTTGGCAAGGCGATAATAGAGTTAGGGTCAATAACTTCACCTTCTTCTGTGACTCTAATTTCATCTAAAGCAAAAAAATTCAGTGCGCCAATACCCTCAACATGGTTCAAGTCAGCTTCTTCAGCGCTAATGTGCTCTTTAATAATACTGCCTAATTCACTTTCTGCTAAATAGGTAATACCTTCTTTGCCCAACCAAGCGTCAAGTATTAGCGCACTTGGGCGAGTAACGGGGTAAAGCACAAACTGGTAGAAGCGAATGATAGGTGCGAGCATGCTGCCCATTTTTAAGGCATTGCGAGAAAAGTAAGCCTGAGGCGTAATTTCACCCACCACTGTGATCACTATGGTTGAGAACAAAAAGGCGCCAACACCTGTAAGTACCGAGTCAGACAACATAGTTAACAAAACATTAATACCTACATTGCCCCATAAAATAGTCGCTAATAAAAAGTTAGAATCGTTTCTCAGTGTTAATACCGTTATGGCGGCTTTATTACCTTTATTTGCTTCTACTTCAAGTTGTAACCTACTGAGTGAAAAAAACGCTAAATTTAATCCAGAAAAAATGGCAGATTGTGAAATACAAAACACAACAGCAATCCAGGTGATAGTTTCTACGGGCATTACTTTTTTCCTTTTTTTACTTTTCTAAAGTAGCAGTAAGCTACCTAATCCCAAAAATACCACAAAGCCAACAATATCGGTTACTGTGGTTAAAATAACCGCGCCAGATAAGGCTGGGTCAATATTTAATTTGTTTAATAATGCCGGGATCATAACGCCGGATGCAGACGCGGTCAGTAAATTTAATAAAATCGCTAAGGCAATAACGAAACTTAATTCGATGCTGTCAAACCAAAAATAAGTAATTGCGCCGATAACAATAGACCAAATAATGCCATTGACTCCGCCCACTTTTAACTCTTTTCGCAGCAGCACCTTTCTATTTTGTTCTGTTATCTGCCCTAGGGCTAAGCCTCGAACAATAACCGTTAAGGTTTGACTACCCGATACGCCTCCCATAGAGGCAACTACCGGCATTAATACCGCCAAGGCTACCACTTGTTGTAGCGTTGCTTCAAAAAAACCAATAAACCAAGACGCCAAAAATGCGGTCAGTAAGTTAATACCAAGCCAAATGCCACGGTTTTTGGCACTGGTGCGTACACTAGCGAATAAGTCTTCGTCGGTACTTAAACCCGCGGCGGTAGTCATTTGCTCTGTTTGCGACTCTTGCTTTACTTGATAGGCGGTTTCGACAGTAAATCGGCCAAGAAAATGTTCGTTTTCATCCACAACGGGTAGCGACATTTTACCTGATAATATGACTGTTTCCGCCGCAGTGGTTAACTCTTCGTTAGCATTAAGTCTTGTTATCTCAGCAGAAAAAAGTGTTTTTAACGTGCTTTCGCCGTCACTTTGTATGAGCGCATTAATGGCGACAGTGCCGGTTAAAACACCTTCTTTATTGACCGCATAAAAGTCTTCGGTATAGGGCGATAGACCTTTTTGTAAAAGTAGCTGTGCACTAGTGACTTTAAGTTTTTCTGAAATGCGAACATAATTGTAATCTAACCAGTGACCGACTTCATCAACACTAAATTGCTGTGCCTGTTGATAAAGTTTTCGCTGTGAGTCATCTAAATTTTTTATCGCATACTTTAATAGGCGGCTTGGTATTTCCTCTGCAATTTCAATTACTTCATCAACATCTAGTTGGGCAAGTAACTCAAAACATTCCTCGTCGCTCAACGCCTGAATTAAGCTGGTTCGAGTGCCTTGTCCCATATCGACAAAAGCAGACCTTTGCATGGTTTCAGGGTAAGTAGACCAAACACTTAAACGCTTATCTTGTGGCAGTGCTTCAATTAACAGGGCAAATTGTTCTGGCGCGAGTGTTTCAATGGCCGAGCGCATTACCTGGACAATTTCTTGCGTATGCTCTGCAATGAGAATGTCGTCAATGACTAAGGATAATTTATCAATGGGATTTTCTAACATTTATTTATCCTTAAAGTTGTTTTAATAAAGGCATATGACCTTGTGTGGGAGGGTAACTGTTTGTCATTTACTCTTAACTTTTATGTTATTACTTTTAGTGAATTATATTCGGTGAATTAGATTCGTATTTAAAAACAAGTGTATTACAATCAAGGAGAAATAAGTTAGTTTTAATGCTAATTTAGTTCACTATTTTTCTAGCTTTGGCTTGTTGCTGCTTTTTTGACTTTATAACAATAAAATCAAAGGTCAGGGGTAATAATCATCCCGTTTAACTCGGGGCATATTGAGAGTATATAATGATAAAATGTATGTTGATATCAGCAACTAAAAAAACTGTCTTTGGTAGCAGTGAATTAATCAAGCAATGGCAAGAAAATGACGATACTACACTGTGGATTGATCTTGATAACGTTGAATTAGAAGAAGAGAAACGGCTATTAACGCAGTTTAATTGCCATCCTTTAGCGATAAATGATGCGCTTCGTGAGCGCCATCCGCCTAAAATTGAGTTGTTTAACGATTATATTTTTATGCTATACCGCGGCATTATTGCCAATGACGATGGCCTAAGATTTGCTCATTTGCAAATCAGTATGTTTATCGGTAAACGTGTACTCATTACCCGTCACCCGCAAAGTTCATTAGCGATCAACGAGTTATTTGCCGAAAGCAGTGAAAAATACCTTAAGCGCAGCCCTGTGCATTTGGCACTGAGGCTTTTCCACAGCAGTTGTGGTTATTATCTAAAGGAAATGTTTAGTTTTGAAGCTGAGCTAGAAAAAATTGAAGATGACTTTCAATCAAGTGGTAATGACAAGATGATGAAACAAATTACCTCATATCGCTCACAACTGGTGAAAATAAGGCGTACCTTTAACTATCATGTCACCATGGGAGAAAGGCTAAAAGCTTATGTAGATGATGAAGATACTGATTTAATCACAGATAAAGAAATCCATACGGTTAATGATTTACGCGAACGTTTAGACCGTTTGCTGAGCCTTTCGCAAATGTATTACGATATTTGCGGTGATTTAATCAATGGCTATATGTCTGTAACCTCGCATCAACTTAACGCCACTATGCGGGTATTAACCGTGATCACGGCATTATTTGTGCCTTTAACCTTTCTTGCCGGTATCTATGGGATGAACTTTGAATATATACCTGAACTAAAAGCAGCTAATGGTTATTTTATTTTATTAGGGGTAATGGCGGTGGTTTCAGTGGTGCTGCTGATGATATTTAAGAAAAAACGTTGGTTGTAGTAAATAGTTAAATGCTAATTTATTGGAAACTATACCCAATTAAACCGGTATAGTTTCTTAACTAGGCGTCGTTTCACTCAATAATACGTTTAAATGGCGGTAAAGAGTTTAATAAGTCTTTACCGTAACGTTTATTCACCACACGCCGGTCCATTAGTATAATAACACCATAATCTTTTTCGTTTCTCAGTAGTCGTCCAGTTGCTTGAATCAGCTTTTTCGAGGTCTCAGGTACCGAAATAGACATAAACGGATTGCCGCCTTTAGCCGTGATATATTCTGCTTGTGCCTCTTCTACTGGCGATGATGGCACCGAAAACGGCAACTTGGTAATAATCACATTAGTGAGATAGTCGCCGGGTAAATCCAAGCCTTCAGAAAAACTTTGCGTACCAAAAATAATACTGTCTTCTTTTTTGTCACAAAGGGCTTTATGAGTTTCAATGATTTTTTGTCGAGACTGTTCGCCTTGCACCAAAATACTGAGTTTGGTTTTTTCTCGCAGGGCGGTCACCACTTTGTCCATTTGCCAATACGAGGAAAACAGCACTAGCGTTGCTTTACCGCGTTTGATTTGTTCAGGTAACTTGGCAATTAATTCGTCAGTAAACTGATCCGCACTCGGCTCATATTGCATTTTAGGCACGATCAGCTGCGCGTTGTTTTGATAATCAAAGGGAGAATCAACTTTTTGGTATTGGCTGCCATCATCGGTTCTTAAACCCGCTTGTCGGCGAAAATGGTCAAACGAGTTTAAAGCGAGAATAGTGGCAGAGCACAACACGGCGCCTTCACATTTTGACCACAGCATATTTTCTAAGGTGAAACCTACTTCGATTGGCGAGCCGCTCATTAAATAGTCAGTACGTTTACCTTCAATTTGCTCCAGCCAACGCGCCATAGGGGCACCTTTGTCGCTATCCGTTTTGGCATACATTTGCCATAAGGCATTAAAATTTTCCAAGCGTTGGATCATAAAGCCAGATTCGGCCAACAAGGGTTCGGCTAAATACATTTGCGTATCACCGTCTTTCACCGATTCCATCAGCAGGTTATAAAGCTTGTTTAAATGCGTTAAACATTTTTTAGAACTCTGGGTTAAATCTTCCGCCCAATCCTTTAATGATTGCGGAATAACGCCGTTTTCAAAACGAAATTGCAGTGCTTGGTTTTGCATCTGCATCTGTTTGCTATTTTTCACCGCTTGGTGAAAATAAAGGCTGCGATTATTATCAATAAAACTCAGCACTTTTTGCATGTCAGCTAATATATCTTGGCAATCGTCAGCCATTTTTATTGAGGGAGAAATTGCGCTATTTGAGTTAACCAATTTTGCAATTTTATCACCGGTTTCTGGCAATTTACTCAGCCAGTCAATCGCGCCCTTAAGCGTCAGGTTTGCACTGGAGTGATCGCGTGTTACTTTTGGCAAGTGATGCGCTTCATCAATAATGTAAAAAGTGTCTTCAGGAGCCGGTAATATCTTACCGCCACCCAGTTCTAAATCAGCCAAGAGTAAACTATGATTAACCACTAACACATCAGCAGCGTCCATGGTCTCTCTGGCCTTATGAAATGGACAATGACTATGCTCTGAAACATGCTTTAAGCAACTATGTTTATCGGCTTGTATTTGTTGCCAAATATGATGATTAACTGACTCTGGCCAAGCGTCAATATCGCCAGGCCAACTATTATCATTGAGCGCTTGGTGCATCTTATTTAAGGTTCGAATATCACTCGCTTGGGGTTTTTCTGCAAAGGTAAAACCGGCTTGCGGGCTGTCGTCATTCGCCACCGCTTGCGCGAGTTTTTGCCGACAAACATAACGTTGGCGTCCTTTTGCTAAGGTAAAGTTAAAGTCTAAACCGCTGTGTTTTTTTAGAAAGGGCAGGTCTTTATCAACCAGTTGTTCTTGCAATGCCACGGTCGCGGTCGCTATACAAACTTTTTTGTTGCGATTTAACGCTAACGGAATAGCGCCAAGCGCATAAGCTAAAGACTTACCCGTACCTGTGCCCGCCTCAATAGTAATTATTTTACGTACTTTGTCGTAATCACCCGCCAGTGTTTTGGCAATTTCAGCAATTAAAAAGGTTTGCTGTTGGCGCGGGTTAAAGTTGGTGAGGTTTTCACCTATGCTTTTATAGGAGGTTCTAATAACTTGTTTAATTTTATCGCTTAACATCGCGGCTGTAGTTTCCTATCGACAAAAGATGATTTACACTGCTGTATATATTAACAGTTTGTCATGAGTAATTAGAACCATTAATGCAACTTTCTCCTGAAAACCTTCCTGACGTAGTTCAATCGTTAGCTAGCACTCGTGGTTTTCTGTTGACCCGAAATGCGGCAGACAGAAACAATCACCTTGAAATTACCCTGTGGTTGAAAACACCACAAGGGCCAGTGCAGCTGATTATTGATAACGAACGTGCGGTTTTTTTTGTTGAAGTTATTGATGTGACTCATGTTAAAGACATTTTAGCTAAACAAGGCATTAACCTTGACGAGATAAAAGCGCTTGCGCTAAAAGCATTTAACCAAGCCGCGGTGGCGGCAGTATATTTTTTGACCTTACGTGATTTTTACCAAGCCCGCGCTGTACTAAAGCAAAAAGGTATTAAGTGTTATGAAGACGACATTCGCCCAGATGATCGTTTTTTAATGGAGCGTTTTATTACGGCCGATCTCACCTTTGCTGGTCAGGCAGTAAAGGTGAGATCGGCTGATAATCAAGCTTACCAGCGCTTTGAGCAGGTTAAATGTAAACGTATTGATAAAGCGCAACAAACTGACATTGCACTGTCGAGCGTATCGCTTGATATCGAATGTTCAATGTCGGGTGAACTCTATTCTATCGGGCTATATAGCGAGCATTGTCAGCAAGTGTTGATGATTGCCAATGCAGAAGAAATAGCCCGCGAGCAACAAGCTACCCGTGACATTGATATTGTTTGGCAAGCTAATGAACAAGAATTATTAGTGAGTTTGCTCGCTTGGTTTACCCAACACGACCCTGATATTATTATGGGTTGGAACGTGATTAATTTTGATTTTGCTTTATTACAAAAACGTTATGATTTATATCGGCTTAAATTTGCTATTGGTCGAGATAAAAAAGCACCTCACTGGCGTAAAAATCCAAGTAGTGAACAGCAATTTATTGAAATTAATGGCCGTGTAGTGCTCGATGGTATCGACTTACTGAAAAGTGCTACTTATAACTTTCCCAGTTTTTCACTCGACAATGTCGCGAATACCTTACTGGGTATTGGCAAAAAAGTTGACGATGTTGATCACCGAATTCAAGAAATAACTGATAATTTTCATCATGATAAAACAGCGCTGGCGCTTTATAATTTAGAAGATTGTCGCTTAGTGCTGTTAATTTTTCAGCATACGCAGTTATTAGAATTTGCCATGCTCAGGGCGCAATTAACGGGTTTAGCCATTGATAGAGTCGGTGGCTCTGTCGCGGCTTTTACCAACTTATATTTGCCTAAATTACATCGTAGTGGCTATATTGCGCCAAATATGGGCGATGGCGATCAAGGCTTTGAATCACCCGGCGGCTTTGTGATGGACTCTACCCCTGGACTTTATCAAAATGTGCTGGTGTTAGATTTTAAAAGTCTGTATCCCAGTATTATCCGCAGTTTTAATATTGACCCTATGGGCTTGATTGAAGGTTTAAAATCACCAGAAACAGCTATAGAGGGCTTTGACGGGGCTTATTTTTCAAGAGAGCAGCATTTTCTACCCGATATCATCACTGAGCTTTGGAAAGAGCGAGATATTGCCAAAAGAGATAACAATGCCGCTTTGTCACAAGCGATAAAGATTATTATGAATTCATTTTATGGTGTTTTAGGCTCAACCGGCTGCCGGTTTTTTGATCCCCGGTTATCAGGCTCCATTACGAAGCGCAGCCATAGCATACTAAAAACCACTAAATCATGGATTGAAGCAAAAGGTTATCAAGTTATTTACGGCGACACCGACTCAATATTTGTCCATGTCGGTGACCACCAAAGCGCAGAGCACAGTAGGGCGCTTGGTAAAATTTTACAAGATTACATTAACCAAAAGTGGCAAAAGTTACTTAAAGAACAGTTTCATATTGTTAGCGAGCTTGATATTGAATTTGAAACCCACTTTAGTCAATTTTTAATGCCAACCATTCGTGGCCAAGATATAGGTACCAAAAAGCGCTATGCAGGCTTAGTGCAAAAGGGCGAACAACAACAACTGGTGTTTAAAGGGTTAGAGAGTGTTCGCACCGATTGGACCGAATTAGCCAAGCAATTTCAACGTACTTTATATTTGAAAATTTTTAATGACGAACCGGTTGCTGATTACATCAAGCAAATGGTTGCCGATACCTTAGCGGGTAAGCATGATGACTTACTTTATTATCGTAAACGTTTGCGCAGAAAGCTTGAACTTTATGTTAAAAATGTGCCGCCACATGTGAGAGCAGCAAGGCTAGCCGATGAGATTTATAGGCAACAGGGAAAACCCCTTAAGTATCAAAATAAAGGTTGGATTGAATATCTCATGACCACCAATGGCCCACAAGCGAGAGGCTGTCAAAGCGCAGCTTTGGATTATCAATTTTACATTGACCGACAATTGCTCGCGGTAGCTGATGCTATTTTACCTTTTATTAATACCAGTTTTGATGAAATCACCAATAGCCAAATGAATTTGTTTGAACGCTAAAACTGACACTTGAACCCACTGACTGATACTTGTGGCAACTGATAGTGTTATACCCAGTTAATGCTTGCTGTGTTCTTAAGAGTTAAAGTTCTTAAGGGTTAAAATTTATAAGGTGAATAACGCCTAACTACTGGTTATAGCTTGTATTTATTTGAGTTCAGAAAAAGTTGATTATACCAATTTCATTAATTAGGTGGTCTATTTTAACCCGTAAAAATGATCAGATAATGAGTGAGATTGGTATTAATTAATCAAATGGCTACTACTGATATGATACTCTTTTATGTGCTTAATACTGTTCACGACTATGTTATGACGAAATAAAGCGTGCTTCTTTACTTAATTCGCGATACAAATACCTATAGATGGCTAGATAGCTATAATGACTTTGAAAAGTGTGAACTTTAGCAAGTTGAAGTTAAAAAATGAGTTAGCCGCTTGGTGAATTGTCAGCGCTGCTTGATTTCAAAAGGACAAGTTCCTTATCGAGCGATCTCCAAAAAATATAACCGTGGAATGTAACCTAGAGATGAAAAAAGAAACAAAACTTATTAATGCCGGCCGTAAAAGCCAATGGACACGCGGTGTCGTTAACCCACCCGTAGAGCGCGCATCTACCGTAGTATTTAACTCAGTCAAAGAAATGAAGCATGCCACAGCAAATAAAACTAATCAGGTGTTGTTTTATGGCCGTCGTGGTACTTCAACATCATTTGCTTTTAGTGATGCGATGACCGAGTTAGAAGGTGGAGCAGGTTGTGCCATATATCCGTCGGGTACGGCGGCAATCACTAATGCCATATTAGCCTTTGTTAAAACGGGCGATCATATCTTAATGGTTGATAGCACCTATGAACCCACCCGTGATTATTGCGATAAAATATTAGCTAAGTTAGGTATTGAAACGACTTATTATGATCCACTGATTGGTTCAGGTATTGAAGCGTTAATTAAGGCGAATACCCGAGTGGTGTTTCTTGAATCACCGGGCTCAGTTACCATGGAAGTTCAAGACGTTCCCGCCATCGCTGAAGTGGCTCATAGGCATAACTGTATCGTGATGTTAGATAACACTTGGTCAGCAGGGGTAAATTTTCAACCCTTTGATTACGGTGTTGATGTTTCAATACAAGCAGCGACAAAATATATTGTTGGCCATTCAGATGTTATGTTAGGTACAGCAACGGCAAACGCTGAGCATTGGCCACAATTGCGTGAAAGTAGCTATATTATGGGGCAATGTACCTCTCCGGATGACTTATACTTAGCCATGCGTGGTATTAGAACATTAAGCGTGCGTTTACAGCAGCATCAGGCCAGTGCACTTAAAATAGCGCATTGGTTGTCAACGCGCCCAGAGGTTGAAACTATTTTGCATCCAGCGCTACCATCTTGCCCAGGTCATGAAGCATTCAAACGTGATTTTACCGGCTCAAATGGTTTGTTTTCGTTTGTATTAAATAAGGGTAATCAAGCGGCACTAACTGCATTTTTAGACAGCATGGAACATTTTAAAATGGGTTATTCGTGGGGTGGTTTTGAAAGCCTTGTTTTAGGTATTTCAAAGGTTAATAATATGCGCACTGCAACCACTTGGCCATATCAATTTCCCCTAATTCGTTTGCATGTGGGTTTGGAAAATGTTGATGATTTAATTGATGATTTAGCACAAGGCTTTGCGCATTTTAATCAAGTGCTTGAGCAAGAAGCTAGCTAAGAGCATTTTGTATCATCAAACTGTCAATTGAGTATTGCAGTAGTGAACTTAACAATAGCACGTACTTAACTTAAGCGTCAGTAACAAATTTTGTCTAACGGTGGATGTTAAATAAAGCCTTTAAACGGGCTTTGAATTTAATCATAAATCGATTCAAAGCCTTTTTCCAGCGGCTATCAGCATGGACTATTTTTCCATACCGCCTCTTATCGCAAGATAAAGCACTTTTCACTGAACTATCTTTTTCACTGAATTATCAGGGTAAAACCGCACAGGTTGGCATCTTTTTAGGCGTGCACTGATAAAGTACAATAAAGTGTTTGCCTGCAGGTACTTTTGAACATCATCGTTTAGCCAGGGTTTAGCTCTACTTTCAACAGGTATTATTGTCTAACAGATCCTGATACGGGTTATCAAGATCAAAGGCCTAATGCTTTACTTCTTTTAAAACATACCCGAGCACAAAGGGTGGGGGATGATCAAAACAGTTTACTTGTTTTCATCCTTCGCCTTGTTGTAATATGTCAGAAATCATAATTATAGTCAGCATTATGGTAAAATAAGTTGTGATCCGTCTTCTATGTATACTACTTGATATAAGAGAGTTGAATGAATAGTGTTTCACCCATAAGAAAAGGTTTATTTCAACTTTTATATTCTGTGATAGAAACAGGTGTTTGCCGCGTTATTACCAGCAAATCTGAAAAGCTGTTAGCGAGTTTAAAAAAAACCTATATTGAAAATATCCCTGAACATCATCAAGTTGTTTTTTTACCCGGAAAAATTGAGCACCTTGATGATTTAACTCGTGTCTTAATAACGGCGGGTATCGATCAGTTTTCCTCAATAGAAAATAACCAACAATTTCTTGAAAATGCTAAGCAATATTTAATTGAGAACAAAGACAAAGAAGTTATCACTATTTGGGCATTTGAAAATGCTGATTTGATTGCAAGTGATATACATCATTTGTTAGGGCAACTACTGGCATGGCAACGCTATGGTAGCTCATTATTGACCATTGAATTATGGGGCCATACCTTATTAGAAAAATCATATAGCTCAGGGGAAATTAGTCAATATTATCAAAGTAAAATTTACCCTATTAATCTTGATGAAAAGCTCACGCTTAAGTCCAAAATCGCCTTATTTAACTTCAAATCAATTAACTTTAAACTCTTCATTGCGTTAATAGGCGGATTACTTTTAGGCCCGCAAGTAGCCCCTTTGCTAGAAAAATTTTCAAATATTTATAATAGTGCAACACAGCCAACAAACAATTTAGTCAGTAATATAAACACAGAGAAACTTGCGCCAAAAGCAATAACAGCAAAGCCTGCGTTTGACGATGTCAACGAGAATAACAAACAAACCGAGGTAACCAGACAAGCAAATGTTCTAACACTTAATGATAGTGTAGAACTTAAAGAAAACCGGCAAAATCTCGCTATAACATTAGCAAGTAATACTGATGAAAAAAACAATACCGATGAAACAAATAATATGCACAATATAAAAGTTGTAGAGCATATTTTAGCGCCAGAAAAACCACATTGGTACTTTAAGCTTTTACCGAGCGAGTGGCTAAGTGAATATAATATTAATTTAAATCATCAATTACAGACAGGAAACAATCAAGTTTATATTCAGTATGGCGTATATAGATATAAACATTCTGTTACGAGATTTGCTAAAGCAAACAAGTCATTAAGCGATTATTATCATTTATGTTATTCATCTGACTGGCAAATGGTGGCGTTGATGACAGGTGCTTATCAAGACTATGATCAAGCCTTTAAAAGCTTGATTAAGATAAAAGAACAAGGCTTTGATGGCATTATTGTTAACTCATCTTATTTAAATGCATGGCAATGTAGTAATCAAAACTAATTATCATCAGAAGGCATTTTATTGACCTTAGGTGCAAACCTTGATAGCCATTTAATGCGTAAGTGTTTAATACCAATCTCACTCATTATCTGATCATTTTTACTGGTTTAAATAACCCACTACTGCGTTATTTATTTAATAATTAGAACCACTAGTTATTAAAATAAATGCCTTATATTTGGCCATTTTTCCTGTGTATAAAGTAGACCAGCTAATTAATGAAATGGGTATAAGCAAGATTAACTTATAATAAACCCGAGTTTGAAAGTAGCAAAGTAGCCACATGTATAAAAAAACAAGTAAAAAAGATGCAAAGCCGCAAGTGATTTCTTATGATCGGGTCAAATCTTATATGATTTGGATGATTGAAAGGTATGGAGATTACTCCGCAAAAGCGTTACTTCAAAAAGCTAATATGTTATTTAAAGATGATACTCAATTTAATGAGCCAGCACTTAATTATCTGATAGAAAATGACATTATTAATGATTTTCGCTATGCAACCCGCTTAACGACAAGTTTATCAGAAAAAAATATTGGCCCTAATAAAATCAAAGAAAAACTGTATCTAAAGGGATTCGCCTCCAAGATCATTAATGACTGTGTTGAGGCGTTAGAAACATCTGAGGAAGATTATTTTGCTAAGGCACTTTCATTAAAGATCAGAAAATTTGGCGAAGAGCCTATTGACGATATGAAATTAAAGCAAAAAGCGCTACGGCATTTAATATCCAAAGGCTTTACATACTCAATCGCTGATAAAGCGGTCAAATTCAGTTAACAAGGCGATAAAAATACTTTTTAATTTAGCTAATCAGATGGCTACATCAATCAAAAATAGGCTTTATCAAACATAATCAATTATGGCTAACGCATGCTGCACCATGGCTTATGTTTGATAAAGCCTAAAGCCGTGTACGCGACTAACGAACCATCAATGAAGGTAAAGTCATTGATCTTATTTGCGCGTACTGTGATAAAAAAATCTGGTAAATTTAATAAATTTACTTATTAAATTTATTAACCGCTGTCAGTAATTGCCGACAAGAAACCTGCCCAACCAACTTACCCTCTTCAATAACAGGCCGACGACGATGTTTTTTTAATAGCATGTCCTGAGCGACATTGATAATGCCATCACTAGGGTGAGCAACAACTATATTTTCTTTAGTCATATATTCACTCACTAAACCAACACCAACATTATTGTAAGTGCTTTCGAGTATGGCGGCTAAACAATCCATTTCGGAAAGTACGCCTACGAGGACATTCTTTTCATTTATTACACAAACCCCTGAGACCTTATTATCTATGATTATTTTTATCGTATCTAATAAATTATCATCATCTTTGACTTTGATTGGGTTAGTGATCATATAATCGCGCAAACCAACTGATTGAAGCATGGTAAATCACCTTTAAATTTAGTAATAATTTCATTATGTAAAAAGATAGACCGGATTTTTTTGAGCTTAAACATCGGCCATTCAGCTTAATAGAATATAAACGCGATATCTCATATAAGTCAAAGAATACTATAAATATTTTTCAATCCAGCGAATAATAAGCGATAAAACAACGCATAAACAATAGCTATAGCCATTTGATTAATTAAATGTTCTACTTTTTCATGCAGAAAAATGGATAAATACAAGGTATAAAATTTACTCAGTAGTTTTGAATTTTAACCATTAAAAATGAACAGGTAATTAATCAACTTGGTATTATAGATTAACTAGAATCTATCTTTACGCGGCTTTAATTAATGTTTATTCTGGACGTGAATAGATCAAGTTTGGACAATAATGATTAGCTATAAAAGTGTGGTTATTTTTACTTAACCATAATAAGTTACTTTTTTTGACTTGTTATCGGAGTTGACTATCTTTACTACCGCGTCGGTTATAATGGTTATGACGTGTTCGGTTCTTTTCAAGTTTACTTTGGCAATTGATACATAAAGTGATACCGCTCATTGCACTACGTCGTGCTTCAGGGATTTTAACGTCACATTCTTCACAATATAATAAGCTTTCGTCCATCGATAACTGATGACGAACATGTGCTACAGCGTCTTCCACGCTGGAATCTATTTGTTCTTGAACTGCGCCATCTTTTGACCATCCACCCGCCATAGATTTCTCCTTAATTATTCCTTGATTTTGCTTTTTGACGATATATAGTTGATTAAAGTTTTTACAGACACCTCTAAATATGAGGTCTAATTGATTATGAATTGCATACGTTTATACTGCTATTTAAAAGAAAAAACACCGACAAGTCGGTATTTTTTCTTGGTTATAAGTCGCTTATGTTATTAAGCTTCTTTAAAACAGTAAACAGCAAGCTTGTTACCATCAGGGTCGCGAGTATAAGCAGCATATGCATTCGGCGCCCAATCTCGTGTACCAGGAGCACCTTCATCAGGGCTACCCGCAGCGATTGCCGTCGCGTGAAAAGCGTCAATCGCTGCGCGGTTTGGCGCTTCAAAGCTAACGGTAACACCGTTACCAACGCTAGCAGCTTGACCATTAGCTGGTTTTAAAACAAAAAATGATGGTGCATCTTCGCCCCAAATAGTGCCATTTTCACCTAAATCTGTGATGCGTTTAAGGCCAAGGGTACTTAAAACGTTATCGTAAAAGGTGCGTGATGCCGTTAAGTCGTTAGTGCCAACAGTTACATGAGTAAATATGCTCATTTAAATTCTCCGAATATTAAGTGTTAATTATTTGCTTATCGAGGTGCAGCTAAATTGCTGCGGTTCGTTTCGATGAAGGTATAATATACACTTCAAAAATAATTAGAATAGCCGTAAATGTAAATAACCTTTGCTGTATGGTAACAATGTAAGGAGTTAATGATTTGTGTTAATGCATAAACCTTTGGAATGGTTGGGCGGTATCAAACTCGAATGTATGAAGATAACAGTAGGGAGGAAGTAAATCATCGGAATGTCGTTAATCAGGTCAGCCTTGATATCGACTCCCCTGATGTTTGATACTACTATTTAAACCTTGTTTATATTGCCCGGTAATGTGAGGGAGCCAAGAAGTTAAAGTAGCTGCTCTGCCAAGTAGTCGACAAGCAACCTTATTTTCGGCGATAAATGGCGATTTTGAGGGTAAACCGCCCATATGCCTTCGTCAGGGGCACGATAATTATCTAATAGCGTCACTAGCTCACCACTTTGTATATATTGCTCTACATAATAATCAGGCAATTGCACTATACCTAATCCCTTCAATGCCGCATCAGTCAAGCTGTAACCATTGTTATAACGTAATCTACCCGTTACGCGGAGACTCTTTTCTCGGCCTAAACCCCTAAAATTCCAATAGTCTAGTGTGCCCAATAAACAACTGTGCTTATTAAGCTCTGATATTGCATGGGGTACACCGTGTTTAGCTAAATAATCAGGCGATGCACAAACATAGTTTGTTCTCTTGCCCAATTTTTTTGCCATCATTGTCGAGTCACTTAACTGACCCAGACGAATAGCTAAGTCATAACCGTCTTCAACTAAATCAACTTGTTGATTACTTAAATAAGCTGAAACTTCTACATCGCTATATTGCTTTATGAAATTATTCACTAGGGGTAATATCTGTTTCTCACCGTAGGTTACAGGGGCCGTTAACTTAATTTTCCCTTGAGGTTTAGATTGCAAGTTTGTAATTGCACGTTCAGCGGCATCTAGGCCGTCAAGTACACTGCGGCAGTGTTGATAAAAAACACGCCCCTCTTCGGTTAATGAGACTTTGCGGGTTGTGCGATAAAATAATTTGATATTAAGCCGCTTTTCTAACGCACTGACCTGACGACTAACTTGGGCTGTTGATATGGCCATTTTTTTTGAGGCCAGCGTAAAACTCTCATTTTCCGCAACATAAACAAATTCGCTGATACCTTCCCACTGCATGATTGTTACCTATATGTACAAGTGATTTACTAAAATAGCATATTATCATTTTCTAAGGGATGAATATAATAGCAGCCATCGAGAAAGTATGCTGTGACTTAGATAATCCATAAATGATTTATTGAGAAAAATGAGATCTACCTAAGCAACAAAACTTACATAACTTTATAGGAAGCAAGTATGAGTTGGTTATTTCTTTTTTTAGGTGTCGCTGCTGAAGCTATGTCTCATGTGGCATTAAAAGAAACGGATGGTTTTACTAAACCAGTAGCTAGTGCATTAGTTTTATTAGGGCACTTAGCGGCGTTCATGTTTTTAGGTCAAGCAATGAAAGGTATGCCTGTTGGTATCGTTCATGCACTTTGGGCCGGATTAGCTATTATTACAGTGACTTTATTGTCTACTGTTATTTATCGTCAACATCTTGAGTTAACTACATGGCTTGGTATGGGGTTAGTCGCAGTAGGAATAGGGATGATTAACCTTTCTCAAGGTCATACCCATTAATACCAGTGCAACGAACCTATGCGATAGTTAGCTAAATTATGGTACTGAGGCAGGTCATTACGTCTGAATTGTTACTATATGGTAAAGCTGAATTACGATTTAAGCGTATTATCACGTTTAAATTAATACAGTAGACTAGACTCATAAATAACGAGTTAGCCTACAATTTAAACACAATTAAATATAATTATTAGAAAAGTGAGAATAAACATGTCAGATAAATTTATTAAATCAAAAGCCGCTATTGCTTGGGGGCCAAACCAACCTTTATCTATCGAAGAAGTCGATGTAATGCTACCGCGTAAAGGTGAAGTGTTAGTTAAAGTTATTGCTTCTGGCGTATGTCATACCGATGCTTTTACTTTATCTGGTGATGATCCAGAAGGTATTTTCCCAGTGATTTTAGGTCACGAAGGTGGCGGTATTGTTGAACAAATCGGCGAAGGCGTAACGAGTGTAAAAGTAGGCGACCATGTTATTCCTTTATACACACCAGAGTGTGGTGAATGTAAATTCTGTCTATCAGGTAAAACTAACCTTTGTCAGAAAATTCGTGAAACACAAGGTAAAGGGTTAATGCCTGATGGCACGACACGCTTTTACAAAGACGGTCAGCCTATCTTCCATTATATGGGGTGTTCAACCTTTTCTGAGTATACAGTGCTACCAGAAATTTCTTTAGCGAAAGTAAATAAAGCAGCGCCACTAGAAGAAGTTTGTTTATTAGGTTGTGGTGTTACCACAGGTATGGGCGCGGTAATGAATACAGCAAAAGTTGAAGAGGGTGCAACGGTTGCTATCTTTGGTCTTGGTGGTATTGGTCTTTCAGCGGTTATCGGCGCAACAATGGCTAAAGCTAGTCGTATTATTGCTATCGATATTAATGAAAGTAAGTTTGAGCTGGCGAAAAAACTAGGCGCAACTGACTTTATTAACCCGAAAGATTACGACAAACCTATTCAAGATGTGATTGTTGAATTAACTGACGGCGGTGTTGATTACTCGTTTGAGTGTATCGGTAACGTAGACTTAATGCGATCTGCATTAGAGTGTTGTCACAAAGGTTGGGGCGAGTCAGTAATTATTGGTGTTGCTGGTGCTGGTAAAGAAATTTCAACCCGTCCGTTCCAGTTAGTGACTGGTCGTGTATGGAGAGGCTCTGCGTTTGGTGGTGTTAAAGGCCGTACTGAATTACCTGATTATGTTGAACGTTATTTAGCCGGTGAATTTAAATTAAGTGACTTTATTACCCATACCATGGGTCTTGCAGATGTTAATGAAGCATTTGAATTGATGCATAAAGGCGAAAGTATTCGTTCTGTTATTCACTTCGATAAATAGCATCCATTTCAATACATAACAGCTATGCCATTACCCCTTTCATACCATAAATGAACAGGGGTAACGTCTTAAGGTTTTACCATGACAATCGACCATTTAATTGAAAACGTAAGCATGAACAAAAGTTTTGGTGGCTGGCACAAGCAATATAGCCACCAATCTAAAACGTTAAATTGTGCTATGCGATTTGCTATTTACTTGCCTCCACAAGTATCAAGCGGAGAAAAAGTCCCGGTATTGTATTGGCTTTCTGGCCTTACCTGCACCGATGAAAACTTTATGCAAAAAGCAGGTGCACTGCGCATGGCTGCCGAATTAGGTATTGCCATTGTGGCGTCTGATACTAGCCCTCGTGGTAAAGAGGTCGCTAATGATGAAGATTATGACTTAGGTCAAGGCGCTGGGTTTTATGTGAATGCTACGCAAGCACCTTGGAATCGTCATTTTCACATGTACGATTACGTGGTTAATGAGTTACCTCAGATAATTGAAGCGACGTTCCCCGTATCAGATAAACGCGCCATTAGCGGACATTCAATGGGAGGACATGGCGCATTGACCATTGCCATGTTAAATCCTGATCGTTATAGCTCAATGTCGGCGTTTAGCCCAATTTGTAATCCAGTGAATGCGCCTTGGGGTAAAAAGGCGTTTAGCGCCTACCTAGGTAAAGACAAAGCAACTTGGCATAATCATGATGCAAGTGACTTGATGCGACGAGCAACAGCGTATATTCCGGCTAAAGTTGACCAAGGTGGAGCTGATGATTTTCTCACTGAGCAGTTAAAACCAGAAGTGTTAGCAGCAGCAGCAAAAGCCAGCAACTATCCATTGGATCTGCGCCTCCATGATGGCTATGATCACAGCTACTATTTTATCTCAGCATTTATTGAAGCGCATCTGCGATTTCACGCCGAGCACTTAAGCAAGTAATGGTTAATGCCTAATAACTGCCGCCTAGCATCAAGGTGGCATTTTTTTAATTAAAATTTCATGAGATCAACATAACATCTCGCCGGCGGTATTATGATTGTTAGAGATAAACCCAATGCATTTCAACTATTCTTTATTCTGCGTGGCTCCGTAGTCCCTCTTATTTTTCCACAAATAGCCTTTATGAGTATTCTAGGCGCCATTGTTGGGGCTACTCAATATTATTATCCGGCTATCTTTCCAAGTTTTACTCTGGCACCGCTTGCACTTTTAGGCATAGCCTTGTCGCTGTTTCTTGGTTTTAGAAACAACGCCTGTTACGACCGTTGGTGGGAAGCACGTAAGCAATGGGGACAACTTATTGTCGATTCCCGGAGCCTATCGAGGCAGGTTACTTCCTATATAGATGGCGAAGCTAAAGGTGGCGTAGAAGTACAAAAACGCATGATATATCTAACGATCGCTTTTAATCATGCGTTAAGACATCAGCTTAGAGAATCTGATCCTTGGGGCGAAATAGAAAAACACCTTGAACCTGAGGATATTGAGCCTTTACGCCAGTCAAAAAATTTACCTGACGCGCTGTTACGCCTGATGGGAAAAAAGCTAGGAAGCTGTCGCCATAAAAAACTATTGTCTGATTTCTTAATACAAAGTCTTGATGACCATATTAGCTCTATGGCAGCAGTACAGGCTGCATGTGAGCGAATTCATAACACGCCATTACCGTTTGCCTACTTGTTACTTGTACAGCGAACCGCTTATCTATACTGCTTGATATTACCCTTTGGTATTGTCGCGTCACAAGGCTTGCTAACGCCGTTGTTTTGCGCAATAGTTGCCTACACTTTTTTTGGTCTAGATGCCTTAAGTGAAGAATTAGAAGAGCCGTTTGGCGTTTCTGCGAACGATTTAGCGTTAACGACTATGTCCCGTAACACTGAAATTAATCTATTAGAAATTTTGGGGGCGTCTGATTTCCCCAAACCTATACAGCCAGTAAAACACCGCCTTGAATGAGGTATATAAAAAACAATTGAAGGATTTAACTATGAAAAAAAAATTTAATATATTTCGATTGATTAGCTGGATAGCCATTTTTTGCTCGCTATTAGGCTCTGTTTTACTGTTTGTTGTTGGGGCAATGAAAACTTATTCAGCCTATACCGCCTTTTTTTTGGTGAAGTGAGTAATGAAAGTTTGTCTCACCTTGATAGCGCTGAGGTAGCAACGACATATTTGATTAAATCATTGGATACTTTTATTATTGCTCTGGTATTTTATATATTCGCTCATGGTGTATTCACCTTATTTATTTCTGATAAGAAACTGGCGAAGAAAACCTCCGTACTCAAATGGATAAGCACGCTAAACATTGGCCGTTTAAAAAGTATCTTGGGTGAAGCCATTATTATTATCCTGTTTGTAAAGTTTCTTGAAATTATTTTGATTAATGTTAATAACTTCAAGTGGGAGATATTAATACTGCCTATTTCTATTCTAATGCTTTCTGGCAGTTTAAAGTTTTTGGGATTAGGTCGTGAGGAAAAATAGGATGGAAATGAGAGTGATTAAACATATAGGTATAGGTACTTTGCAATAGAGGAGTTCTTTTGTATTCGCTACGTTAGTTTGGTCTGTCCTTTAGTGGTTTTCTATCACGCAATAGGGCGAAATAGAAAATACTTATAATGTCCACTATCCTTGAGGATAGTGGACATTATATTGGTAATAATTGACATAAAAAGTAGGACCGTTTTGTGGCATAAGTGACGAGTAAACCAAACTCCCAATCAGTTTAGTTTTTAGCACTAATATTTGTTGGTGCTAATGTCCCCTTGGTGGCAAAAGCTAGCGTTATGAGATGGGATGTAACAGGCAGATATGAGCTTTCAGGAGGCATAGACTTGTATTTACTCTGACAGAGAACTGAGCCACCACAGGGGTCATTCGTCATCAAACTGTTAATGCTAACTTTGTGGCTAAATTGACTATGTCACTATAAACGGACTAAGCTTCGATGAACCTTTATTTCCAAAGGGGCGTTTTAAGTCAAAGTGAGTTGACCAATGAAAACACTTTTAATTGTAGCGCATGCTCCTTCAGAAAATACGCAATTAATGGTTGAAGCGATCTTGAAAGGT
>NZ_JACGVA010000060.1:0-40127 GCF_014076985.1 Colwellia sp. MB3u-8 | reverse complement strand
CAGGAAAAATGGCCAAATATAAGGCATTTATTTTAATAACTAGTTGTTCTAATTATTAAATAAATAACGCAGTAGTGGGTTATTTTAACCAGTAAAAATGATCAGATAATTAGTGAGATTGGTATAACTAATAATATCTGGAGCTTTCACTCTATGCCATCATAGGATAAGGTTTATAACAAATATACCCTCGATATTATTTTTCAAGAAAAAGGTAGTAAAGGCTGATGTTAGCAGTTCCCGTAATTGATTTAAAAGATAAAGTATCAGCACAAGAATGGCTACTCAGAGTAGATTTAGCCGCATGTTATCGACTGATTGCCTTACATGGCTGGGATGACTTAATTTACACCCATGTTTCGGTGCGTATTCCGGGTACCGAGCATGTACTGATTAATGCTTTTGGTTTACGGTTTGATGAAATTACCGCGTCGAATTTAGTTAAAGTAGATATGACGGGCAAGATAGTTGATGCTGACTGCCCGTTTGAGTTTAACCCCGCAGGTTTTACCATTCATAGTGCTATTCACGCCGTGCGTCATGACGATATTTGTGCTTTGCACGTGCACAGTAATGAAGCGATAGCGGTGGCGAGTTTAGAAGCAGGCTTATTGCCTATTAGCCAATATTCAATGTTTGCACTCGCCTCACTTAGTTATCACGATTATGAAGGTTTGGCGGTTAACGACGATGAAAAGTTGCGTATACAGCAAGACCTAGGTGATAAAAATTTCATGTTATTGCGTAATCATGGTGCTTTAACCATGGGTAAAACCATAGGTGATGCTTTTATGCATATGTATGATTTAATACGAGCTTGTCAAATTCAAGTACAAGTAATGTCGACGGGTATGAAGCCCCTATTGGTTGACCAAAGTATTGTTGATGGCATTAAAGCGCAGGCAAACATAGTGCATACCGGACTAACCGGTGGGCAAAAAGCTTGGCCGGCGATGTTACGTAGAGTCTATAAAGAAGATCCAAATTTCGCGCTATAACCCTGAATATCATGGCTGTAGTGATTTTAGCAGCGCATTTAAAAAACATGTAAAGAGAGCATAATGAAAGTAACTCATGTAGAAATTTTTGATATTGAATGTCCAAAACGTCCAGGTTGGAACCCAGTATTTATTCGTGTACATACCGATGAAGGTATTTCTGGAGTGGGTGAAGCAGGTCTTGCTTATGACTGGGGTCACAGTGCTGCAGCGGCGATGCTAAAAGAAATTAGTGAAGCGATACTGATAGGATTTAATCCCTTTAATACCGAATTATTGTGGTCTAGAATGCTACGAGAAAGCTTTTGGGGTTTAGGTGGCGGCCCGGTGCTTTATTCGGCCATGAGTGCGATAGATACCGCTTTGTGGGATATAAAAGGTAAAGCACTCGGCTTACCGGTTTATCAATTATTAGGCGGTAAAACTAATGAAAAGTTGCGCACCTATGCAAGCCAATTGCAGTTTGATTGGGATGAGAAAATCACTAAGCTTATTGAACCTGCACAATATGCAGAAGCCGCATTAAAAGCCGTTGCACAAGGCTATGACGCGGTAAAAGTTGATCCGATTGTTTATAACCATGATGGCAGTTCTTCATTTGATCGCACTAAATTATTTACCCCAAAACAAATGCGCTTATTTGGTAATCGCCTGCGCGCCATTCGTGATGCCGTGGGTGAAGACGTTGACATTATTTTTGAATCGCATTCATTAATGGGTGCGGCTTCAGCGATTCAAATGGGGCGAATTGTTGAAGAAGTTGGCTGCATGTTCTACGAAGAGCCAGTGAATTATCTAAACTCGGCAGTACATAAAAAAGTGGCTAACAATGTCAACGTGCCCATTGCGGGTGGCGAGCGCTTGTATCACCGTTGGGACGTAAGACCTTATTTTGAAGACCAAAGTATTGACGTGTTACAACCTGATATTGGCTTATGTGGTGGCTTTACCGAAGCTAAAAAAGTGTGTGATTATGCCGACGTTTACGATATTCGTATTCAGGCCCATGTTTGTGGAGGGCCAGTGGCTACAGCGGCGTCTTTACATCTTGAAACCGCGATTCCAAACTTTTTAATTCATGAACATCATACTTATGCCATTAAAGACTGGAACCGTGAGCTATGTTTACAAGACCCACAACCTGTGAATGGTTTTTTTGAAGTATCTGAAACCCCAGGCATTGGCATTGAGCTTAATGACGAAATAGTTAAACGCTCACCTAATGTGACCGTAAATGCTTTGAAATAAGGGGTTAAAAAGATTAGCTGTCAGTTGAAAGCTGTCAGCTTTCAGTTAAAAAGCAAGAGCTGTTTGTTTGATTTTACTGACAGCTCAGTACTGCAAACTTAACCGCTTTGGTATTAGATATAGCCCATTGAAAACTGTCAGTTTGGAGCTGTCAGCTTTCAGTTAAAAAGAAAGAGCTGTTTGTTTGATTTTACTGACAGCTCAATACTTCAAACTGATAGCTAATTTGATCTCTTTGGTCTTAGATATAGTCAATGGGTAGGGCTGTGGTGTATTTAATTTCTTCCATGGCAAAGCTAGAGCTGATGTCAGCAAAACTTGCCCGTGTGATCAAGCGTTGGTAAAAGCTGTCATAAGCTTTCATGTCGGGCACTACCACACGCAGCAAATAATCTATCTCGCCACTCATGCGATAAAACGCTAAAATTTCCGGAAAATCTATCGCTACCTTTCTAAACTCACTAAGCCATTTAGGATTGTGCTGATTGGTTTTAATGGTAACAAATACCGTTAAGCCGACATTAAGTTGCTCTGGATCGGCAAGTGCTACGCGACCTTTAATAATGCCAGACTTTTCCATCGCTTGAATACGTCGCCAGCATGGGGTTGTTGACAGACCCACTTGGCTGGCAACATCACTCACAGAGGCGGTACAGTCATGTTGTAATATGTTCAGTATTTTTTTATCAAATGCATCCATAAGTGTTTAAAACGAAATGGTTTTACCTAGATAGAGATGAATGAGAAATTATTTTGCGGTAAACAAGCCATTATTGCGAGTTATATTTTGTATAAGCGCTTACTGCTTGCTCAGCCGTTATAGAAATTTGTAAAAACGCTGCGCATTACTAAAGCATAATTGCTGTAACTGTTCGTGGCTATAGGCAAATTCAGACTCTTTTTTTATAAGCTCTGTTTTTATAAGCTCAGTACTTATACCTTGAGTATTAGCCAACCAAGTTTCTTGGTAGCTAGCATGCCACAAGCATAGCGGAAAGTTACTGGCTAGCATCACGCGTTCAACACCAAAAATGTCGATGCACTGACGGATGATTTTATATCGCCAACTTAGTGAGTAAGCTCTATCGGTTATTTCAAAACCAGAACATTTGATGAAAATATTGTCAAAGCTAGCTAAGCGTTTAAGGTTTTTTAACCAATTGGCCTGTTGCACCTTATCTTCTGTTGGCCAACCCGCGTGGTTAATACAAAGCTGTAAATGCGGTGTTAGTGATAATATGTTAAGTAAACTATCAACGGCCTGATGGTTTGCTAGTGGCATTTGCAGCTCAAAAATGAGTTTGTATTCGGCTAAGCTTGCTAGGTTATCTTGGCTGTTTTTATCGCTAAGAATGGCTAAAGCGTCGTCATCTAAAATATAACGAACGCCGACCACACTTTGATAGCGCATTAGCTTGTCCACTTGCTGTAAAAATTTCAATTTTGGTAGGGTAATATCTAGCATTGCTATGCTGCGAAAGGGCATGTTGCAGGTGTTTTCTAACCAAGCTATTTCGCGCCAAGGTTGCTGATTATCAAAACCTGCTTCAATATGAACAAAGCCTGCCAGTGTTAATGGCGAGGTTAGCGTTAGGTCATGCTCAGAAAAGTTTTTCGCTATCAGGTGTTTATCTGACCAAAAAGGCGGGTTTTCTGATCTTAACCATTGATAGTTACCTTTATTGAGATCAAATAAATGCAGATGAGGATCGATTATTTTCATTTCTATTTATAGTAGTGATTCAATTGAGTTTAACGCTATTGCGCTGTGTAACCGCCGTCGATAACTTGCAAGCTGCCGGTGATAAATTTAGCTTTATCTGAGGCCAGAAAGTACACCAGTTCTGCCACTTCTTCCGCTTGTCCTAATCTACCTAAAGGCTGCAGTGCCGCTTCTTCTGCGTGCACGTCAGCTTTGTTAGCTCCTGACTTTTCACAATAATTATTAATCGCCTGATGATAAAGCGGGGTTTCTATAGTGCCTGGGCACACGGCGTTGGCGCGAATATTAAACTGCGCGTAATCAAGCGCAGTAGTTTTCGCCATTGAGGCTAGCGCGGCTTTACTGAGGTTATAGGCAAAAGAGTTATGCTTGGCAATTAATGCTTGATCTGACGACATCAAAATTATCGCGCCGTTTTGTTGAGTTTTCATTACGGGCAAAACCGCTTTAATGGCGGCGTAAGCACCTTTAACATTAATATTGAAAACGCGTTCTAAATCCGCTTCACTGGTGTTTTCAATCGAGCCTGAAAAATGTATGCCGGCGTTGGAAACTAAAACATCGATAGCGCCTTGTTTGGCAATATCAGCAATAATCTGGCTGACATCGGTAACCTTGGTGATATCACAAGGGCAAAAATCACCAAATGTTGACTCGTTAATATCGAGGTTAAACACTTGATAATTTTTCGCCAAAAACAGCTTAACAATACTTAAGCCAATGCCAGAACTGCCACCGGTAACCACACAAACTTTTTTCATAGCACTAATACATAAATTATTTTGTTAAATAATATCGCGACGAGTGCTAAATACCAAGCCTATTAGCTTACTTAAAGACAAACCAAGGGTAAAACGAGCAGCATTGCTGTACTGAAACCTCAGTGTCAACCGGTAAACAAACAGACAAGTAAACTGAAAGCTGACAGCTATTAACTGACAGCTTCTAACTGGCAGTTTCTACTGACCGCTATTTTCTATATTTATTTAGCTAATTCGACTAACGCCGCGGTATACATTTTCAAATTTAAAACAAACTGCTCCATAGTAATAAATTCATGCTCAGAATGGCCGGTGTATTCGGTATTGGGCATCGACGGGCCAAAACTAACCGCATTAGGAAATAAACGTGAATTTGTACCGCCGCCAATAGCAATAGGCTTAGCGTCTTTAATACCGGTGAAATGGGTAAACACCGCTAACAAGGTATCAATATGTGGGGCATTTTTTTGTATAAAAGGGTCGCCAATATAATGTTCTAACTCTTTAACGTCAGCATCAAATTTGTTATTCCAGTTCTGCACTGCTTGGTGTATTTCATCATTAAGTTGCTGTTGACTCTTGCCTTGTGGACGGCGCAAGTTAATGTTTAGCTCTAGGCTTTCATCATGCTGTTTTATCACGGTAGGGGAGACGGTCATTGGGCCCATAAAATCATCTTGATAAGCAATGTTACCAAATTTTTCACCTGTTAAACCTAGGCCGATATTGTCATTGATAAAGTTAACCAAAGTACCTGGACCATTATTTACCCAACGCGTGCTAGACAATAAATCAGCAAGGTAGGGAATAGCATTTACGCCATCATTAGGTTTTGAAGAGTGCGCTGATTTTCCTAAAACATTAATGGTTAAGGTGCTGTCTTTTAGTTCAAGATCAAAGCTGATATCTTGGTAACTGCGTGCTTTGCGTATTAACCTTTGGAGTAAAACAATATTGGCGTTTTCTATGGTTGCACTGGCATCTTCAGGGATTTGGCTACCAAAGAAGCCACCACTAAATTCACTGACATACGGAGATATTGTTGGCTTTTCCTGCTTGTTAAAAACTAACTTAATGGTGCCATAACCTTTTTCTGCAATAACCACAGGGTATTCGGCGTCAATGGTGATATTGGTTTGTGGTAAGTCATGGGTTTTGATATAAGCTTTCAGTGGCTCCCAGTCTGACTCTTCCGCCATGTAAATGTATAACTCAATACGTTTGTTCAGTGCTATTTTTTTATCTTTAATCGCCTTCATGGCATATAAAGCGGTTGAGATTGGGCCTTTATCATCTTCAGTACCACGGCCAATTAATCGCCCCGGCTCTGTGGTGATATCAAGTTCAAAAGGTGATTTTTGCCATTTTTTTGGGTTAGCGGGTTGCACATCGCCATGAGTAATAATACCCAAGCGTTCTTTTTGGGCACCTAAGCCAATAATAACCACATAGCCATCGTCGAGATAATCGAAGCCGAGTGTTTGCGCTTGTTTTTTCAATTCTTTTTTAAAGGCAATGTGAGCCGGATTGTCATTAACTGACACTCCCTCTTTGGCAACCGTATTGTGCTTAATCAGCGCACGTAAACTATTTAGCATATCATCTTGGTAGGTCGCAACAGCATAGTCAGCCGTTGTTTGCGCGACACGGCTTACGGGCGCAGTTTTCGCTGTAGCCAAGAGACTGATGGTTAATGATAAAAGATAAGTTGTTATGATTGTTGCCGATAAAAGCGTAAGTTTTTTAAGCAAAAGGTGCTCCAGTAATTTGCGATTAAGAAATTTTCAGGGTGACATACCTACTTTACTTCACTATTTAGCCCTGAAACTGCATCTTGAAGTAGGGCGGGTATATTAACGTAAGTTAAATTGATGTGATAGCAGACCACTAAAAAACATACCCGTGCTATTAAGTTTAATGAGCACAAGTGAGCAATCATTTAATGACGTGCTTAGTTAGGCGTATTGTCTTTTGCTTTTTACTTTTGTATGACAAAATAATGGCCGTTTTTGTTTACACTTAATCTGATTGAAGTTTAGTCATTTTTAGTCATTTTTAGCATTCTTTATATTCAGCATTCTCACTATTAGCGCAAGGTTAGGTTATCCGTGGTGTTGATAGAAATGTTATGAATTAATTATCGACCTCAATTGTGATTGAGGTCATACCCTGTGAAACATTTTTACAGGTCTGTCGTCGGCATGGATTGTGGCGATATTTTACCTTAGGAAAGCGTTATGAAATTAATCCGTTGGTTTATTGTTGTGGTTATTGTGTCTGCTGTTGTGGCTGGCTTGTTTTATTATAAAGCGTCATTGTCAGGTGGCGAAAAAATGCAATCTGGACCTGAGCCTAGTGCGAAAGTACAAGCTTTTCGGGCGCAAGGTGTTACTTACCAAAAACAAATATCTGTCATTGGTGAAGGGCAAGCGGTTAAATATATCACCTTGAAAAATGAACTGGCTGGCAAGGTGAGCAAACTTAATATCGCCTCAGGCGATAGGGTTAAAAAAGGCCAAGTGTTAGTTGAATTAGATCATAGTGAAGAGTTAGCGTCATTGGCCTCAGCTAAGGCGACGATGAAATTAAAAAAACGCACACTGCAGCGTTATATCACGCTAGAAAAAGCAAGTCGCATCAGTAAAGAAAGTGTCGACTTAGCACAAGCAGAATATAGCATTGCTAGCGCTGACACGACGCGTTTAGAAGCCATTATCGCAAAAAAAATCATTACGGCCCCTTTTGCTGCCAGTGTCGGTATTCATAATATTAATCTTGGGCAGTTTCTTGATAAAAACGCTGACATTACCGACTTGCTCGGTCTTGAAAACTATATTTGGGTAGATTTTAAGGTACCACAAAGCTATGCACAATTACCGGTAAATAGCAGCGTTGAAATTACCGTTAATGCTGATGCGGCTTCGACCGGCGCTAGCAGTGAAGCCATGATCAGTTCAGTAGCGTCTTTATATAGCCAAGACTCTCGTCAACTTCAGTATCGAGCCAAGGTGTTTAATTCAGCGCTGGATATTAAACCCAACCAATTAGTTAAAGTTGCCGTACCCATTATGCCGGCACAATCTGTCATCACAGTGCCAAACTTGGCGATTGTGCGTGATCAGCTGGGTGATTATGTTTTTAAATTGATTAAAGATGAGCAAGGCGATTATCGCGCGAGCAGAGAAAAAATTGTCTTAGGCGATAGAATCGACGATCAAGTTATTGTGATTAAAGGACTCAAGGTAGATGATTTGATCGCCGCCAAAGGGGCATTTAAATTGCGCCAAGGGTTAAAAACTGACTTTGATCAAGATAACTTAGGCGGATAGGAATAGTCATGCTAAAAGAATTATCTTCATCGAAACATCTCATGGATGTTTTTGTTCGAAAACCTGTAGTGTCCACCGTATTATCGATATTTATTTGTTTGGTGGGTTTATGGGCGGTTAATGCGATATCGGTATTACAATTCCCTAAAATTGAAGGGGCTTCACTGGAAATAACCACTAACTATACCGGTGCTTCTGCTGATGTGGTTAAAGGTTTTGTTACCGACCCAGTAGAGCGAGTAGCGTCAACCGTTCCTGGGGTTGATTTTGTCGAATCAAGCACTAGCTCAGGCCAAAGTAAAGTAACAGCTTGGCTTAAGCTTAATCAAAATAGCACAGATGCGTTATCTGAGCTAAACACTCGCCTTAATCAAATAAAATTTGAGTTGCCGGCGGGTGCAGAAGACCCTTTTGTGACAGTAACAAGAACCGATAGACCTTTCGCCGTGTTTTATCTTAATGTGGTATCAGAAGGTTCAACACTCGCGCAAATTACCGACTACCTTACACGAGAAATTAACCCAATTATCAACAATATTGACGGTGTACAAAAGGTCGGTATTGAAGGCGCCCGAACCCCAGCTATGAGGGTTTGGCTTGATGCTGACAAATTAAATATTTTCAATCTTAGTGCTGATGAAGTGTATCAAGCCTTGGCTGATAATAACCGTATCTCAACCTTAGGTTATAGTGAAAACGCGCGGCAAAAAATCGATATTGTGGCTAATACACAAATGTCGTCGGTCAGTGAGTTTGAACAGTTAATTGTTAAGCACAGCGATAACGCGCTAGTGTATTTAAAAGACGTTGCGCGGGTTGAGTATAGTGCGGAACAAGCCACGGCTACCGCGCGTTTTAATGGTAAAGATACCGTTTATATTTCGGTTTGGCCTTTACCGGGTGCGAATGAAATTTCCATTGGCGATGAACTTTATAAAGTGCTTGATGAAATCAATGCCGCCTCACCGCATATTAAAATAGATATTGCCTACGACGGCACACTTTATATGCGAGATGCGCTACAAGAAATTATCACCACACTGATGGAAACTATCGTGTTAGTTGGTATTGTTGTTGTGGTGTTAATGGGGTCATTTAGAGCGGCCTTAGTGCCTTTAGTAACCATTCCTATTTCTATTTTAGGCGCCATTGCCGCTATTTGGATGATGGGCTTTAGTTTGAACTTACTCACCGTATTAGCCATCGTTTTATCGGTTGGCTTAGTGGTAGACGACGCTATTGTGGTGGTTGAAAACGTTGCCCGACATATGCGCGCTGGTGTGCCGCGTATACAAGCGGCTCTGATGAGCTCTCGACAACTGCTGGTGCCAATTATTGCCATGACCTTAACCTTGGCCGTAGTTTATATACCGATTGGCTTTTTATCAGGCTTAACCGGGGTTTTATTTAAAGAGTTTGCCTTTACCTTGGCTATCGCCGTACTCATTTCTGGCTTGGTTGCCGTTACCTTGTCACCGATCATGAGTGCTTATGTATCAAGTGAAGGCGGTAAAGAAAGTAAATTAACCGTTAAGGTTAACCACGCATTTGAGCATTTACAAAATTTTTATGGTCGATTATTAGCAAAAACTTTTCACTGGCAAGGACAGTTGTTCTTTTTTGCCCTAATTGTTTCGTTATTAATTGTGCCTTTTTACCTAATGTCAGCCAAAGAGCTAGCGCCGACTGAAGATCAAAGCAGCGTTTTTATTATTGTACAATCTCCACCCGATGCCTCATTAAAATACAGTGAAGATAATGTCGCCAGTGTCGCTAAAACCTTGCTAGAAACTGAGGGTAGCAAAGAGATATGGCAGATAATATTTAGTAGCGGTGGTTTTAGCGGTCTTGAATTTGTCAGTAATGATAAACGAGATAAAAGCATTCAAGCAATGCTGCCTGAAGTTTATGGGCGTCTACAGAGCTCTGAAGGTTTAAACTTGTTACCTATTTTACCTTCACCACTGCCTACCGCCGGGCAGTTTGATGTTGAGCTGGTGGTTAAGTCTTCTTCGCCCTACAGTGAAATGAAATTGTACGCTGACAAACTTGTGGGTGCGGCATTTCAAAGTGGCGAATTTCTCTATGCCGATACGGATTTAAAAATCGATTTACCGCAAGTTGAACTAAAAATAGACCGAGATAAAATTGCTGACCTAGGTATGACGGTGGCTAACGTGAGTAGCCAGTTATCAACCTATCTTTCCAGCAATTATGTCAATCGCTTTGATGCTAATGGCAAGGCCTATCGGGTTATTCCCATGGTCGCTGATAATATCAGCTCACAACCTGAAAAAATATTAAACCTAACCGTGAAAACACCTGCGGGTGTGTTAATACCGGTATCGGCATTTACTGAAATTAAATATCGCACAGTGCCCAGAACCTTAGGCTCGTTTGGTCAACAAAATTCGTTTAGGGTTTATGGGGGAATATTACCTGGGGTAACAAAAGAGCAGGCATTACAAACGTTGGAGTCAGCAGCGGCTGATATGTTACCCAATAACTACAACTTAGATTACGCCGGTGAGTCGCGTCAAATCCGTGCTGAAGGTAATAGTTTAATCACAGTCATGGCAATATCTTTAGTCATTGTTTTCTTAGTATTAGCGATTCAATTTAATAGTTATCGTGACCCGTTAGTGATATTACTCGGCTGTGTGCCATTAGCCTTGTCGGGGGCATTATTACTACCCTTTTTGGAGTTAACCACGATCAATATTTACTCGCAAATTGGCTTAGTTACTTTAGTGGGACTCATCGCGAAAAATGGTATTTTAATTGTCGAATTCGCCAATCATTTACAAGAATCAGGCAACAGCAAATTTGACGCCGTTATTGAGTCAGCAACGACACGTTTACGACCCATATTAATGACCACAGCGGCAACCATACTGGGCCATTTTCCGCTAGTATTAGTCACAGGCGCTGGTGCAGAGGCAAGAAATAGCATAGGTATTATTTTAGTTGCCGGTATGGCCATTGGCACATTTTTCACCTTGTTCGTGTTACCGGTGTTTTATTTGTGGATAGCAGAAAATCGTAGTGCTAACAGTGAAGATGTATTAACAAATGATGTATAGATAACTGAAAGTAAAGACGAGTTAAACCTTCTGCTTGCTTGTTGTATATTGATGTTTATGCCGTCAAGCGCCAAGCTAAGACTTGGCAAGTTGTGGCTCAACAGGTCAATTAAAAGCCAGGAATTAAGATTGTTGGCTAAAACATAAGTTATAATCTTTATAAGTTATGCAAATTTTTTATTGTGTTATTAACTGCTTGTCGTGCATGCTATAGGCAGTTTTAGAGACCAAAGCGTTAGCTAAAGTATTCAAAAATTTAGCTAACGCTCTTGGTGTTTTTGTTCAATTAAAAAGGAAAATTAAATGTTTAGTCATATCATGATAGGTGCGAACGACGTAAAAGCATCAAAAGTATTTTACGATGCCATTTTAGGTGAACTAGGCCATAAACCGGGTGTAATGGACGAGAAAGGTCGGTGCTTTTATTTTACTGATAACGGAATTCTCGCCTTAACTAAGCCAATAAACGGCGAAGAAGCCGGTCATGGTAATGGTAGCACTATTGGTTTTGCTGCTACGTCTCCTGAGCAAGCCGATGCATGGCAAGCGGCGGGTGTTGCTAATGGTGGTGTTGCTTGTGAAGACGCACCAGGCGTTAGAAGTGCGCCAATTGGTAATCTTTACCTTGCTTATTTACGTGATCCATCAGGCAATAAAATTTGTGCCCTGCATCGTATGGGGTAAAAAGTTAGCCTGATAAAACAGGCTAATTGAAAATTTTAGAGAGATCTAAGAGATAAAAAAAGACACGTTTTAGTGTCTTTTTTTGTCTCAGGTGTGGTCTCTAATATGTAGTATATATTCCTTCAATATCAATGGGGGCAGAGTCATTGATATTTTAGTGCATGTTTTTTTTGTAAATTTTAGACATAAATAAACCGCAACTAAGCGGTCTTCTATCATAAACTGTTACTAGTGTATGGCCAAATCCAAAAAGTTACTAGGTATAACTGATCGGTCAAAACGGTCTTTATTTGGGTGGGCGGGGGAAGTCTAATTGGAACTGTAAGGCTTGAATTATAAATAATAAATTAAAATCCTAATTCTAATTTATTCAGTATACCTATCACTATACCTAAAAAGTTAACTGCCACTATAATCCCTACTAAGGCGTTTTTTGGGATCAACTAACCTTTTATTCTTTTTAACTCTTTTTGTCGTAGTTGAGAAACCAGCTTGTCGACACTTATCTTTTCAGCTTAATTAAGCCACCCCAGCTTAATTAAGCCACCCCAGCTTAATTAAGCCACCCAAAATAACTTGTTCAGATTTAAAACAATAAACTACACTTAATTTACCCTTTTATAAGTGTGGTGATTGTTATGCCTAAGCCTCGTTCACAACAAATCAGTTTATCTGATACGCCGTATTATCATATTTGCAGTCAAACCGTTCGAAAAGCCTTTTTATGTGGTGTTGATAAAGCAACGGGTGTTAGCTATGAGCACAGACGTAGTTGGATTGAACAGCGTATTTTTCAATTATCTCAGGTGTTTGCTATTGATATTTGTGCTTACGCTGTCATGAATAATCACTTACATTTAGTCCTTCATGTTGATAGTGAACAGGTGAAAAGTTGGTCTACGCTAGATGTATTGTCTCGTTGGCATAAGTTGTTTAAAGGCACCATTTTGACCAGAAAATATCAGCGAGAACAACTATTAACTGAATTCGAATTGAAAATGGTTGAAGAAACAGCGCAGGTCTATAAGCAACGCTTAATCGATATCAGTTGGTTTATGCGCGCTTTAAATGAGCCTATTGCTCGACAAGCGAATAAAGAAGACAAATGTACCGGCCACTTTTGGGAAGGGCGCTTCAAATCTCAAGCCCTGCTCGATGAAGGCGCTTTACTGTCCTGTATGGTTTATGTAGATTTAAATCCAGTCCGTGCGGGCATTGCGCCAACACCTGAACAATCGAGTTTTACCAGTATTCAACTTCGTATCAAAGCGGCGATAAAGGGCGAGCAACCGACAACCTTATTAGCCTTTACTGGCAATGAACATCAAGATAAAGCCTCAGGTATCAGCTTTAGCTTGAAGGATTATTTAACCCTAGTAGATGAAACAGGTCGCGTAATAAGAGAAGATAAACGTGGTGCTATCGATGCTAAAACCGCACAGATACTGTCACGGCTGCACATCAACGATGAGAGTTGGTTAAAGCTCACCACAAACTTTGAAGGGATTTTCACTGGTGCTGTTGGCACCGCGGAGCATTTGAGTGAATTTACTGCGCATGTTGGCTTAAAACGAGTACATGGCATCGTTAACGCCCAGGCTTGTTTGAATAGCGCTTAGCAAAACTATACGTTTTCAAAAAACAGCCTCTACTTGCTTAAAACTCATGATTTCCTGCAATAATAGTGGGATTGATAAGATAATGGCTCAGTTACTAAATTATTGACCTTTTGGCAGTATCAAAAGATCAATAATTTAATGCTAATTTTTTGTTATCGTTTTACAGAGTTATCATGGGTGGCATAGTTAACTTTTGTTAACTTTTTGTAATCAAAGAGCTCAGAGTCATTGATATTTTTAGTGCATGTTGTTTTGTAAATTTTAGACATAAAAAAACCGCAATTAAGCGGTTTTTTTTATCATAGCCTGTTGCCAGACTATGGCCAAATCTAAAAGTTACTAGGTATAACTAATGGACTAAAAACGGTCTTTATTTTGGTAGAACTTATTAAGCCACCCATAATAACTAACTTTTTATTAAGCCACCCAAAACTTTTTATTAAGCCACCCATAATAACTTCATAACTCTGACCCCATTGATAGTATTAATCTACTGGTGCTCTGCTTAGTAGAAATTAAAAGCTGACCAATCTGCTAATAAATTCATTGTTGTATCAGTTTCCGGGAGCATATAGCCTAATGCGATGCTAGCAACTAACATCATAAACGTTGCCCTTTTACTTTTAAAATAGGCTATTTTCAGGGCTGTACCGAAAGAGCGTTTAATGCGGATATTACTTAAATCAACACTGTATATTTCATCTAAAATTAAATGAATAAGCCCGCCAAAGAAAACAAATCCACCTGAAAGTAAGGCAAGGATAGCCGACTTAGTGGCATATTCGTTATTGAATATCCAAGTTAGCTGGGTTGTTAGTAGACCGCATAAAATAAGAAATAACAGAGAATGACAGCTGCCTCGGTGAACTGTCACTTTTTCAAATAATGGTCTTATCAGCCATTTCATTATGCTATAAACGGCTAAAGGTATTAACAGCAACTCAATAAAACGGATTTCTCTAAAGTGCTCTCCGGTAATATAGCGTAAAACCATCAGCAGAATGACGGCGGTAAATATATTAAAAATAATATCAAGTGATGTCGAGTTGTCGGAATCAATATCAGGTAACAATCCCCCGATAGTGCCTAAAAACCACAACCATAATGCTGTATTGATGTCAGTATGACCGGCTGATAATAGCACTGCAGAGCTAATACCTGTACAAGCAGCCGCTATATTGAAGTGAGTCTTAAAATTTGCCATTATTTCTTTTAAGTAGAATGTTTTGCCACTATTTTACCTTATATTTCATAGTATAAGCGACATAACTAAGTTTATTACTCGCTTTTTGCTTGTTCTTTAATTTATGTAATCAAAGGGGTCTAATCAGGGGGCAGAGTCATTGATATTTTGAGTGCATGTTGTTTTGTAAATTTTAGACATAAAAAAACCGCAATTAAGCGGTTTTTTTTATCATAGCCTGTTGCCAGACTATGGCCAAATCTAAAAGTTACTAGGTATAACTAATGGACTAAAAACGGTCTTTATTTTGGTGGAGCGGGGGTCATCTTTATTTGTTCTTTAAGTTGTTGATTATAATTGTATAGTTCTGTTTGTGATCTTATTCTTGGTACTAACTGAGGTACTAAAGATAAAAGTCATGAGTCATTTAGATAGGGGGAAAATAATAATTTCATTATTTTTTATTCAATCAATTAACTATGCTAGGTTTTACTTAAATACCTTATGTAAAGGTAAAACATGCTGAACAATGTTTATAAGAGAGAAGAGAAGTAAAGGAATTGATAAAAGTATAAATCCAAAAACTGACAAAAGAGATCACGATGTATTATTTAGTCGAAGTGTCATACCTGATAGTGTCGCCGTAGGCGTTAGTAACGCGACCACCGTCAGCCAAGCTGATGCTGATATAGTCATCGATAGTATCATCAACAGCGAGGGCAGCTTGCTTGGCAAGGATCATTTTGTTGTGGTTTCTACGTTTGATTAATTGCTTAGCACAATAAAAGATGCTGCAAAGGATCAAGATGCCGACAATGGTATAGGTGGTGTTCATTATAAAGGTAAACCTATTGAGTGATAGATAAGCTTTCTAAGCCTTAAAGATTAACTACTTTAATAAAAACCCTAAATCAAGCTGTGAGCAGAGGCTTTAACGGGTTAATAAAAAAACCTGAGCTATCACGGCTCGCCCATCTGTTGATCATGGGGAATAATCGGAAGTATCAGGATTTGAATACAAGTATATTGCATTTTTTCTTTGAATAGAAAGCTCAGCAGCAGCTAGACCTTACAAGAGAAAGCTTCTCTTAAAGCAAGTACCGCCAAGAAAGTCCTTGATTCGTGTAAATCTTTAGGGTTGTTTTTTAGGTGCTTTAATACCACTCTGACAGCTTGTGAGTTCGTTACACCTTGAGGTCTGCAGAAATATTTATTATCTTTCTTTTTAAATTCATCTGAGGAGTAGAGTGAATTCATAGTAGTCAGGCCTGTTATGTATGCTACGCAACTATGCGCCTTCCAGTCGCTTCCTTCTTTCAGCTCTTTGCCGTCAAAAATATCTACAGCAAGCTGGCAACGCTCTAACAGTTCGTTTCCACCAGCTTCAGCCTGGGAAAAGAAAGGTGTGCTAAGTAACGCTAAAAAAATTAATATTTTCATGTGTGTAAATTCCTTGTGGTTGAAGTGAGTTAGGCCTTACAGGGAAAAGAATTTTGTAGAGATAGAACTAATATAGCACCCCTAGGTGCATGTAATCTATGAGGATTGTCCTTTGCATACTTCATGAACACCCTTATTATTTGAAGGTTTGTCGACTCATTAGGTACGCAATACCTTAAAGTTCCAGGCGTTTTAAATTCATCTGCAGAATAAAGTGTACTCACATCTATAACACCCTGTATATAGCTTACGCAGGCAGTAAAAGGTGTCATCTTCGGTTTTTGTCCTAAATCTGTGTAATCTAGCACTGCCTGGCAATCAGACAGTAAATCACTGGCTGTGTCTGTAGCCTGTGAAAAGAAAGGTGCGCTAAGTAACGCTAAAAAGATTAGTATTTTCATGTGAGTACACTCCTTGTAGATAAAGTGAGCATGCTAACAGCCTTTTAAGCTAAAGTCATGCACGCCCACACTGAACTAACCAACATTATCAAGGCTTTGAGAGTTAGCGTTCATCTCTACTTCTAAAGCTTCCCTTAATCCTTTGCTATTGGATTCTAGGAATTCATCTACTTCTTGACTGTCCCAAGCTTGTATATGGTATGTGCTGCTCATATTTACTGGCGATACCAACCCTTTTGAGTCTCCTGCACTGGCTCTTTTAAATACATCTACTGAGTTACACTCCTACTACCTCCGTCAATTTTCATATTAGCACCACCAGAACTACCTAAAGCTAAAATAGGCTCATTGTGATTGCTAGATATTTTGATTAGGTTCTCCATTTATGAAAGCTTACAGCCCCAAAACTGTCATTATGGTACTAAAACCTTAGGTCTTCAAAGTGGCAAAAGTGAATGTTCAGATACGAGTCGCCACTGGCAGTAATGAGCTTGAAGCGGACAAAGAAGACGTTAGCATTAACGGGTTAGAATTGAATTTAGATTAGTTTTTTTGTCAATAACGCCCGCCTCAACGGGGAAAAACTGACAGTTTTGGCTGTCACATTGCAGGTATTTGTTAGGCATTGCTTGCTATGACTCGCCTTATCATATTTGATGGATCTGTATCAGAAGCGGTCCAATCTGCAATGCTAGGATGAGTTGCTACTATAACTTTGAAGCCATCATTATTAATAAACGCCTGACTTTTCCATCTTCTATTATTTGTCTCAACAAATTCATCAATTAACTTATTAGCTCCAAGTTTCTTTTTGAGATGCTGTCCAGCAGTTTTACCAAAACAGAGAATTGCCTTTGGGCCTAACTCATCTATTACAGCAGAATGAAATGGCCAGCATTGATCTATTAAATCACTAGCTTCATTACTGATATTACTTTCACGCGCTGAGCGAACAAAAATAACGTTACTAGAAGGAACCTCACCCGGATTAAGATTCAAATTATCAAGCAAGTGGAGGACTCTTGGTTGCATTTTCCAAGTCCCAGGCTTCGCTCCTTGCCATGATTCATCCCTATAAGCAGACCAATTGTTGGCTTTATTTTTCATGATATGGTTGATACTGCTATCTACAGTTTCATCGGACTGTTCTTCAGGCGAACCACCTGGGTTTAGGCCTAATATGTAAAGATCTTTATTTCCTGTAAAAGCATCTACACCTGAATAGAAAACAGAACCAGACCTTTTCTTAAGGTTCGAAGGGATTTTTTCTACGAATCTTTCAATCATCTATATTACTCCCTACATAACGCCGAGCTCTGCTGCAAATTTTGAGCGCAGCGGATAATGTGTCCGACAGCAGCGCGTTGTTATGGCATTGCAGGCAGACCAACTAGATCTAAAAGGTCATTTCGATCCTGTCTTGATAGCCAAATTTGAAAACTTTTATCCACTATATTAAGTCGCAAATTCGTTTGATCATAATCTAATACCATAGGTTTGATATCTTTCTTGATTTGCAATGAAGTCGATGACTGCAAAGATTGTGTAACATTTCCTGAATTAAGTTCAGCCCCTCTAGGGTGAACCTCCTGCAATAAACTTCTTATTTCAGCCTGCTTAAAACCGAGCTCTAGTTGCTCAATGTCAGCAGTCAACAATGGATACAGTAGCCATTTATGCATTTCTAATGTGGTATCTTGAAATCCTTCAGAAAACTGAGTAAGAAATGAATTAAATCTACCGCCCTGTTGATTTACAACCTGGCTAACAAGTTCAGAACATTCATCTTTACTACCAATTTCTTCAAGCTTATATTGAGTTTTAAATACATTGTGTTTTATACAACACTGATGACATGTTTCCTGAACTATATATACGCTTTCATAACATGACTCTAGCAATTCATTTTTAAATTCAGTGCTGAATGACACGTTTAGTAATGTCTCACCATCAGATATTACTCTTTCAAGTTCTGTTCTATTCCATTTATCTGCATTGATAGGCAACAACCTTCCAGTCAGGTCACCGTTGTATACACTAAGTCGATTTTCCTCCAACCATACACCAATGATAATGAAACACATCGCAGAGTTTTCATGAAATGCCTTCAATGCAACCGAGAAGTCTTTCTGTGTATCAATTGGTAGATAGTGAAAGTCCTCTAAAACTATGTATTTACTAAAACCGATTTTCTGTAAGGCAGAAATGATATCGTTTACATCAAGAGGATCTAATTCAAGAGGCGCCTTTGTTGTTCTTTCTTCTTGAGTTCGTTCTGCTTCTGCCCCCCCTTCGGCCCCTACCCCCAATATACCAGCCTTAATCTTTGCAAATATTTTTTGCTTCCCAGAAGTGGCCATCGTTGTAGAAACCGTTAGCTCGTATCCAGCCTGTTTCAATATGGCTTCATGTACATGATCCAGCCCCCACTTATTGGAGCAATGAACAACAACATAGTCGTCTTCATTTAAACAATGCTTTCTTAAAGAGGTTTTACCTTGTTTTGAGCTTCCATAAATCACTAAGTGCTGACGTCTTGCTAAGTTATTGACAAGTACAGTGTCTGCGCTTGCACGCTCAACATAATTTAAAGGAAGGTCACGGTTAATACCGAACACCTCTTCGACCGGATATTCTTTTTCTACCAAAATCTATCTCCTTTTCTACGGGATGTATTACTTACTTGTATCAACAGCTTATTATGTATACGTATCAGTAATACACACCTTAAGCAACATTTAATTAACATCAATATCCCATACTCTCAAAGTATTAGAAACTAGTAATGCTAAATCAGATGTATATTAGGGTGTGTTACTAATAGATCTTAGTAACACACCTCGAAAAATCACACAGACTTCCATATAAAAGGACATTACATCGTTTACGCTAGTAGTTAATTCATTAGAAAATATATGGCAAGATTTTTAGCTAGAATGTCAGGAATGCGCACCAAGGTAGCATTAGCACTAAAAAATATTAGTGCCCAAAAATAAAGTGGTTTAATCGTCACTTATGCCACTTTGCTGACCTTAAGTAGAAACAAAAAAGCAGCCCTTTAAGGACTGCTTTGTGCCAAAAGCGGTCTAATGCTTACTGATTTTGCTGGTGATAAAAGTAAAGCATATCTTGTCTTAGTTTTGCGGCATCGATATTCTTCGATGCAAAAACTTCATCTAGTTTTATTTTAGTCTTTTCGTCAAAATAATCGTATGTAGCAACAGCAAAATACCTACCTCCTAACTTGAAAGCATCATCTACAGGAAGAGATGTTTCTATTTTAGAAATTAATGATAAGTGTGCACCAATAGAATATTCAATGAATGGTTTGGCTTCTTTAACTGCTACGCCTGATAAGGACTTATCAACATTTAGTTTCCACCCTTGTTTCGTATTTTCAAATATCAGTGTATTCCCTTCAACATCCTTTAAAACAAATTGAGTGTTACTTGTTGATTTTAAACTATAATCACTTAAATCTATAGAAGAGGTACTGAACTTAAAAGCATCGTTGAACTCAATAAATGCTTCTTCACCGTATGTGGAAACATATAAAGTTGAAAACTCTTTGTTAATAGCCATTAATTTCAAAGTATTAGCTAATAACTGTTGCGCTTCAGTTGTTCCTTTTAGCATGTTTGTGCATGATGAGTAGGGTTTTTCTAGGCAAACAGATTTGAATTGATTGAGGACTTTTAGGTAATCGTCATTTGCTTGTGTGTACGGAGAAAGGGTGACCAGTAAAGTGATGATAAACCGAATCATATAAATTCCTTTTTGTTATTGCTATTCAACATGTATTGACTGACCGCTGTTCGCTCTAAGAAGACATTAAGTTTTTCAACTCGTTATGTCAACTAAGCACAATAAGTTGTTAGTTTTAAGACTTCATGATTAAATTTGTAAGATCAAGTTTTACCTAATTTACATATCGACTAACACAACGACCTATAAATCAGCCCTTCATAATCTTCAGTATCCAAGTATCCAAGTAGCCAATAAAGCGCAATATTTTATTTTTAACCTACATTGCGCAATGATCACATGAAAAGTGCGCAAGTAATTAATCCAAACGTAAAGTTATCTATTATATATCAGTCGGTTATTGTTAGGACTTCTTTTGGGGCAAGAGCTAATTAATTCGATTATATTAAGGTTTACTCAAGCCTAGGTGCAGGTATCTTCCGAACAATAGCTTCTATTTTAGCGATATTTCTTTCAATCGCTAAGTCTGCTAGAAATAATTCATCGTATAATTTAAGCGTAGTTTCAATAGAAGGTTTTGCTTTTAACTCTTCCCCAAGGGTCAATATTTTTTGCATTACTTTATGAATACGTAACCTAGCTAATATTAACTCTCCCCCTGAAGTGATTGCTTCTATCTTCTGTCCATCGTCACTATAAAAACAACTTGAGTACCCACCATGTTTAAAAGCGTTTTGAGCGCCCAGTGGTGGCCCTCTACGTTTAGGTGTTGACCTAGGTGGGGTTAGTGACCCCGAGTTGCTATACAATCTAAAGTTTTCTTTTATTAACCTTGTTTTTATATGCCTACGCGCAGTAGCGTAATTTAACTGATGCTTTTCACACCAATCTTTGGCACTTATCCCTGTTTGACTATGCTCAAAGCAAAAATTAAACCTTTCATGTTTCCAATTAACGCTAAGCATAGATGCCACTAATTTTATAGGTAGAATAAAAACCAGGCTCATAGCATACATACCCATAGAGTACATAGCTACATAGCTACATAGCTAAGAGAAGCGATTCTGATTGCCACGTTGTGACTAATAACAGTTGTAATGTTTCGGCTTATATTGAATCACTTACATACTTTTATTGAGTGAGCTTTTACTTCAGAGCTGCCTGAGTTAGGTCTACGCATTATTAAAACCATTAACGTAGCAAAATATATCACTTAGTTTGGCCGTAGATACCCTTAGTTATGATTTTTTAATGTTTACACACTGATTTTAATGAATTTAATGTTCGATAAAATTGACAAATCATTACAATTATCGCACCTTGTTTACTGCACAATGGACACGCCAATGTTGTAAGGGACTATCATGGACAAAAGAAAGCTCAGCGAAACCGATATAATCACTAAATTTATCATGCCAGCGGTTAAAAGTGCCGGTTGGAATGTTATGACGCAAATTCGCCAGGAGGTGAAATTGCGTGATGGTCAGGTAATTGTTCGTGGCCAACTTGGTATTCGTAAAACAGTTAAATCGGCTGATATTGTGCTTTACCTTAAGCCTAATATCCCACTGGCTGTTATCGAGGCTAAAGCGAATAAACATGAAGTAGGTAAGGGCATGCAGCAAGGGCTTGATTATGCGCGCTTGCTTGAAGTGCCATTTGTCTTTGCCTCTAATGGTGACGGCTTTGTCTTTCATGACAAAACTAACCCCACAATGCTTGAGTCAGAAATACAACTATCTGAGTTCCCAAGCCCTGAACAACTTTGGCAAAAATACTGCGCCTATCGCGAGTTTAAAGACGAACAACTGCCGTTAATCACCCAAAGCTATCATGATGATGGCAGTGGCAAAGCTCCGCGTTATTATCAGCTGCAAGCGATTAACAAAACCATTGAAGCGGTGTCGCAAGGTAAAAATCGCATGTTGTTGGTGATGGCAACCGGCACTGGTAAAACCTATACCGCGTTTCAGATTATTTGGCGTTTATGGAAGTCACGTCAGAAAAAGCGCATTTTGTTTTTAGCCGACAGAAACATACTCGTTGATCAAACCCGCATTAACGACTTTCAGCCCTTTGGCCAAGCGATGACCAAAGTAACCGGCCGTAAAGTTGACCCAGCGTACGAAATTCACCTTGCACTTTATCAAGCCTTAACCGGACCAGAAGAAAGTCAAAAAGCCTTTAAGCAAGTAGACCCAGATTTTTTTGACTTGATTATTATTGACGAGTGTCACCGTGGCAGCGCTTCAGATGATAGCGCATGGCGGGAAATTCTTGAGTATTTTAGCTCAGCCACCCAAATAGGCTTAACCGCTACACCGAAAGAAACCAAAGAAGTATCTAACATCGACTACTTTGGCGAGCCTGTTTATACCTACTCACTGAAAGAAGGTATTGAAGATGGCTTTTTAGCGCCATATAAAGTCGTGCGGGTTGATATTGATGTTGACCTACAAGGCTGGCGTCCCACTACAGGGCAAGTGGATAAGCAAGGTGAGATTATTGATGATCGTATTTATAATCAAAAAGATTTTGACCGCACCTTAGTCATTGATGAGCGTACAGAGTTAGTTGCACAAACCATTACCAGCTACTTAGAACGTACCGACCCTATGTCTAAAACCATCGTATTTTGTAACGATATTGATCATGCCGATCGCATGCGCCGAGCTCTGATTAATTTAAACCCTAAGCAAGTGGCTAAAAATGAAAAATACGTCATGAAGATCACCGGTGATGACGACATAGGTAAGGCGCAGTTAGAGAACTTTATTAACCCGAAAAAAGCTTACCCTGTTATTGCCACCACGTCAGAGTTAATGAGCACAGGTGTTGATGCCAAAACCTGTAAGCTTGTGGTGCTTGATCAAAACATACAGTCGATGACTAAGTTCAAGCAAATTATCGGTCGTGGTACGCGTATTGACGACAGATATAACAAACTTTGGTTTACCATTCTCGACTTTAAAAAGGCAACTGAGTTATTTGCTGATGAAAAGTTTGATGGCAAAGCCGTTAAAATTATGGAAACGAGTCCTAGAGACATCATTGATGATGAAGACGGCACTTTTAATGATGATTTAACAAGTACCACTATTGATGAAAATAATGTCGACTATCCTCAATTAAATTCAGACGAACACGCTGTACACGAAGGTGAACTAGGGCATGTTTCTTCAGGTGAAATAGATAGCGACTGGGGTAATGACGAAACAGAAAAACGCTTCATCAAATTTCAAGTTTCAGGTGTTAACGTTAAAAAAATGGCTGAACGGGTGCAGTATTACGGAACAGACGGCAAGCTAGTTACCGAGTCATTTAAAGATTACACCTGTAACACCATTAAAAAGCAGTTTTCTTCACTAGATGATTTTACCCGAAAGTGGCAAAATGCCGACCGCAAGCAAGCCATCATTGATGAACTGGCTAATGAAGGGGTTATTTGGCAAGCCTTAGAGCAAGACGTAAGCAAAGATTTAGACCCGTTCGATCTTATTTGCCACGTAGTTTACGACCAACCCGCGTTAACGCGTAAAGAGCGTGCTGAGAGCGTTAAAAAACGCAATTACTTTACCAAGTATTCAGACGTAGCCCAGAAGGTGTTAAATGCCTTGCTAGATGGCTATGCCGATGACGGCGTTAAAGCCATTGAAGGCAAAGACGCGTTAAAAGCCAATACCATTGTTAATTTTGGTCGACCGCTTGAAATAGCGAAAAAAGCCTTTGGCGGGGCAGACAAATACAATAGCGCGATTACCGAGTTGGAAGAGTTTTTATACGAGTCGCCAAATAAGTCAGCATAACGCCATTTAAGTGGTTTGAGAAATTAAGCACTGAAAGTTAATCGCGACCATAACTTAAAACAACCTAATAACAAAAGTCATGGCTAAGCTAGCAAACGAAGTTAGCAGCCGTGACTTCACAAAATAAAATAAAACAAAGAGAAGTCCATGTCAGTCAGTTCAGTAATAAAGTCCATTCAAGATATTATGCGTAAAGATGCCGGTGTTGACGGCGATGCCCAACGATTAGGGCAAATGTCTTGGTTACTGTTTTTGAAAATATTCGACGCCCAAGAAGAAGAGCTAGAGTTTGAACAAGCTGACTATCAATGCCCGTTACCCGAGCAATACCTGTGGCGCAATTGGGCAGCCGACAACGAAGGTATAACCGGCGACGAGTTACTTGAATTCGTTAACGACCAACTGTTTCCTGATCTTAAAAACCTTACCGCCCCCATTAAACTAAACCCACGCGGTTATGTTGCCAAAGAAGCGTTTAGTGATGCGTTTAACTACATGAAAAACGGCACGCTACTGCGCCAAGTGATCAACAAGCTAAACGAAATTGACTTTACCGACTCAACCGAGCGGCACCTGTTTGGTGATTTATACGAGCAAATATTAAAAGACTTACAAAGTGCCGGTAATGCGGGCGAGTTCTATACTCCTCGGGCAATTACACGCTTTATTGTTGACCGTGTTGACCCTAAGCTTGGCGAAAGCATTATGGACCCAGCATGCGGTACGGGTGGCTTCTTAGCTTGTTCGTTTGACCACGTAAAAAACAACTATGTTAACACTGCCAAAGAGCACCAAACCTTACAACAGCAAATTCATGGCGTAGAGAAAAAGCAATTACCGCACTTACTTTGTACTACCAACATGCTACTGCATGGCATTGAAGTACCGGTGCAAGTTAAGCACGGCAATACCTTAAACAAACCTTTAGCAAACTGGGACGATGAACTTGACGTTATCGTTACTAACCCACCATTTGGTGGCACTGAAGAAGACGGCATAGAGAAGAACTTTCCTGCCGATTTACGTACCCGCGAAACAGCTGATTTATTTTTACAGCTTATTATTGAAATATTAGCTTCTCCGAAAAATGGTAAAAATGGTGGCCGTGCAGCCGTGGTGTTACCCGATGGCACTTTGTTTGGTGAAGGTGTTAAAACCAAGATCAAAAAGCTGCTAACCGAAGAATGTAACCTACATACCATTGTACGTTTACCTAACGGCGTATTTAACCCGTATACCGGCATTAAAACTAACATACTCTTTTTCACTAAAGGTAAGCCAACCGAAAAAGTGTGGTTTTACGAGCACCCATATCCAGACGGCGTTAAAAACTACAACAAAACCAAGCCAATGAAATTTGAAGAGTTTCAAACCGAAATTGACTGGTGGGGTAACGAGGCAGACGGTTTTGCTTCTCGCGTTGAAACCGAACAAGCATGGCAAGTCAGCATTGACGAGATTATTGCGCGTAACTTTAACCTTGATATTAAAAACCCGCATGTTGGCGAACAAATAAGCCACGACCCACAAGAGCTATTAGGTGACTACGCGAAACAACAAGCAGATATTCAAGCCTTGCGCGACCAGCTTAAAGGTATTCTAGCTAATGCCTTATTTAATAAAGAGCAGGGCGCGAAATAATGGCTGGCGTTGAAAAGTTAATCACTGAGCATATTGATGTTTGGACTAGCGCGATTAAAAAGCGCAATGCCACCGGCCGTGGTTCAAATAAGAAAATTGAATTAACCGGCATTAAAAAATTACGTGAATTGATCCTAGAGCTCGCCGTACGCGGTAAATTAGTACCACAAGATGCTAATGATGAACCTGCTAGCGTATTACTTGCAAAAATTGCTGAAGAAAAGGCGCAATTGATCGCTGATAAGAAGATCAAAAAGCAAAAGCCATTGCCCGTTATTACGGATGAAGAGAAGCCGTTTGTTCTACCGTTAGGTTGGGAGTGGGAACGATTTCCAAATATAGCTCACTATATACCAGGAAAAACACCATCAACAAAGAACGCAGAATATTGGACTGAGAATAATGATGGAGTACCTTGGGTAAGTATATCTGATATGGTTCATTACCAATCTATTATTGCAACGAATAAAAGGTTGACTAATAAAGCATCAATAGAAGTATTTAAAAGAGATTTAGTTAAAGCAGGTACAATCCTGATGAGCTTTAAATTAACAGTGGGAAAAGTATCAATTCTTGATGTGGATGCCTATCATAATGAGGCAATAATATCTGTCACCCCATTCAAAGGTATTTCAAAAGAGTTTCTTTATAGGTTTATACCCAGCAGGGCTTTATCAGGAAACACTAAAAAAGCAATAATGGGGAATACCCTTAACTCTGAATCTTTGGCCTTAATAACATTCCCCGTTCCACCTTTAGCAGAGCAACACCGCATCGTCGCTAAAGTCGATGAACTGATGGCTTTGTGTGATCAGTTAGAACAACAAACCGAGCAAAGTCTTACTACACACCAAACCTTAGTGGAAGTGCTGCTAGCGAGCTTAACAAGCGATATATCAACAGACGCTAATAACAAAGAAGACTTCCAAATCAGCTGGCAACGCATAGCTGAGTACTTTGACGTATTATTCACCACTGAAGCAAGCATAGAACAGTTAAAGCAAACCATCTTACAACTCGCCGTCATGGGTAAACTCGTCCCGCAAAACCCCATCGACGAGCCGGCAAGTGTACTGCTTGAAAAAATAGCCGAAGAAAAAGCCCAGCTCATTACAGATAAAAAAATCAAAAAGCAAAAGCTATTACCAGCGATTACTGATGAAGATCAACTGTTTGAATTACCTGATAGCTGGGAATGGTGCAGGTTTGGAGACCTCTGTAAACTTGTAACAAGTGGATCCCGTGGCTGGAAAAGCTATTACTCTGATGTTGGTTCAATCTTTATCAGATCACAAGATATTAAATACGATAGAGTTGAATTTGATAACCGAGCTTATGTCGAACTACCTGCAAACACTGAAGGAAAAAGAACTAAGGTTGAATTAAATGACCTACTCATGACAATTACGGGCGCAAACGTTGCGAAGTGTGCGGTTGTCAATATAGAAATAGATGATGCGTATGTTAGCCAACATGTAGCGCTTATAAAGCTAGTTCGACAGGATATTAATCGTTTAATCCATACTTGGATTACAGGCTCCCATGGAGGAAGAAATCATCTTTTGGAATGCAGCTATGGTGCCAAACCGGGTCTAAACCTGCAAAATATCAATGAGCTTTTGATACCTATCCCTCCAGTTGAAGAACAACACCGCATCGTCGCTAAAGTCGATGAATTAATGGCTTTGTGTGAGCAACTCAAAGCCCGCCTAAGCGATGCTCAAACCACCCAACTTCACCTCGCCGATGCCGTGGTTGAAAGTGCATTAACTTAAAGCGGTTATGAAATTTAATAAAAATAATTTACAAAAATAACAAGGAAAAATAGATGAGCAGTTTTTTAGCAGGACTTTTAAGGGGGCTTAACCCCTAGTTTAGCCGTATCTTTGACTGTTGCCAGCAGATGATAGTAAATGTGTTATAAGCTAGTGGGTTGATAGGGCCGGTAGTAAGGGCAATATGGCTGCTCTATGTCGCGAGTGGTCATTCGATTAAATAAGTAAATTAAGATGGTAATGACTGTTTTGTTATAAAATTTAATTTGTTATTTCAGCTTTCTAGGAAATTATCGCCTTTATGCTGTACCAACTGTACCATTTATCATCAAGGCTATAAAAATAAAGGGCTGTAGCTGATGAACTTACAAAAAACAACTGTACCATATGTACAATCTAACTGTGGCAAGGGTACCATTTTGTTGATTTATAACTTGTTTTTATTAACTATACCAAGCTATAGACAATATAAAACAAGACCTTTAACTAGTCATGGTATAGTTTTGGTATAGTTTTGGTATAGCTAAGTAAGTAATATAAATAGCGCTGTACTAGCTACAGGCCTTATAGAGTGAATCTTTTAGTGAAGGTGGTACAGCTGATATAGCTAAATTTACCTTTTCAGAAAATATCATCTACATCATGCCCGAGATGTTTTGCAAACATTTCTCTTAATTCGTCGCAGCTTGGTAAATCATAATATTTTCCCTTGTTACGCCCTGAACGTCCAAGCACTTTAACTCCTAATTTAGCTAAAACTGACCCAGTTTGGTTCCTGGCTGAAGCTGGGGTAATTACTATTTTATTGTTTTCAGCCCAGTATTGGTATTGGCTTACCAAGTCACTAGCATATACTCTAGCTGCTCCGGAAAATGCTTTTTCTTTTAATAGCTCTTCATTAAAAAATGAAAGTATCGATGTAAGACTCGAAAGTTTTTCTTCTATCAATCCTTTAGTTGTTGGTGCTTGATAAGGATTAAATGAGCTTATATCAACATTGAGGAGATGCTCAAGGAAGTAGGCAGCTCCATCAGAATTAATTAAGTCGTTTAATGCTTTGAAATAACTTTTATCATCTACTTTATTTGATGATGGCTCTAAAACTAAAAAACGCCTTTCTCTTGTTCCTGCTCTTAATATTTGTCCATGGTTGCCGGCAAAAATAAAGCGTGCAAAATTTGGTATAGGTTCAGCATCAATACCTTTTAGTTCTAAGCTGATTGTTGGCTCTGAAATAATGCCTTTAACTTTATCAAAGACTGGCTTACTGGTTAAATCCACTTCATCACCAAAGATAAGTAACCTACCTGCAATTACTGAATTAAAGCGACCAGTGAGCTGATAATGCCCGTTAACCTGATTAGCATTTACACCAAGCATCTTCTTGAGTAATTTATAAAGTGTTCCTTTTCCCGTTCCTTCAGCTGATTTCATTAATATAGCGACTGATGGTTTGTCAGCGGGCTTTTGAAATATATGCGCTAACCATTGAATAAAATACGTTGATGCTACGCTGTCGCCTCCACACAAGACCTCGTGAATATGATTAAGTATTAGCGTTATATTTCCAGCCATAGCCTTACAGCCAAACCCTTGAAAGGTGTTAAAGAGTTGATCTGGTGCTTTTGATTGCTCTGGGTAATAACCAATACCATCGGAATAAAATCTTTTCTCTGACCATTTAAACCAAGTTCTTCCTTGATTTGATTCAGCTATCTTAGGTTTGTGCTCAAAGTAATTATAAAAATCCTTAATACTTTCAAAGGTCATTCGTTTTCCATCAATTGAGCATGGCTTAAATGTCATTATTCGATGTTTAGCGCCAATAACAATATGTGCATATGTTTCATTCATTTCAGTTAATATGACTAATTCACAATCAGTAATTACTTTTCCGTTAATAGTGACTGGTTCGGTTGGCGCTTCTACCGTAGAGAGTTCAATTACGTTATTATTTTTTTTCATGATACCGCCTTAGTCGATAGGCTTTGCTCAAAGTCATTCCAGTCAGTTAACCCTGCTAACTTTTGCTCAAAAGTAAAAGGTGGAAAGGCTGTTTTTGCTCTGATCATTGATGCCGCATTAATCGCTTTATCTTTACCGGGGTTAATGCCTGTTTTACGTTCCGTTAAATAATCGTCATCACCGGTAATTATTATTTCAATATCTGGCCAACGTTGACGAGCTATTTTGGCCACTGGCCCTAAGTTATTAGCGTTCATTGCAGCAAGTACTGAATGACCTGTGATTTGATAAACACTAACTGCGGTAGAGAAGCCCTCGGCAATATATAAACGTCTTAATGGCTCATTGACTGGCAATGCAATTGGACAACATAAACCCGTTACTCTGCCGCCTTTGTTGAACTTTTTAAAACCTTGATCATTAATAGTCTGTACGTTCACTAGCTCAGGCTTTGTTAGGCTGTAATCCACCAAAGGAATAATCAATAAATTATCTTTATATCGAATAACGCTAGGTGCATTTATCGCTTTTTTAGTTAAGTATTGATGTTTGGTTACCGGTTTTGCATGTCTATAAATATCCCTAGCCTGATGGGTTGCAATGGCATAGCTTTCAGCTCTTAATAACTCAGCTGTTTTAATGGCTTGCTGAATATCTATTCTCTCTTGGTGTGTTTGTTTGTACCCATCAGGTTTCCATATTTCGGTTATACCTGTTTGCCAATCGCCCATAACCAAAGTAGGACTTTCACTAAATGCGATATACCAACCGTTTTTACTATTAGGTTTTAATTGGGTAGCTACTCGGTGAAGCTGCCCGTCACAAAGTAAGTTATCAACTAGCAAACTAAAGTTAAGGGCTGCGTTTAATTGTATGTTGTGGTTAATCATATTCAAGCTCCACAACACTAAAATACTCGTGAGTTACTACACTAGAACATGAAATAAACAAGGATTTTACAAGAGATTTATCTATATGGTTGCTCCACCAATTCATAAGTTTACGCCGAGAATGATAAAAATCAGTCCTGTTATAACTCCTTCTAACTTCGTTACTATCAACATGAGCTAAAGTAGCTCTAATTACGTCATGTTCAAAACCTTGTTTATTTAAAATAGTACTAGCTAAGGAGCGTAAATCATGGGTAATTGAGTTACCCTTGTAACCCATTTTTTTGATTGCTGCGTTTAGCTTTTGGCCATTAGTGTGGTTTCTTGGATCGCTATCTGCTGGGAATATATACTCTCTATAACCACTTATTGGTTTAATAGCATTGAGTAAACTTAATGCTTGTGCAGTTAAAGGCACTGAATGAGTGAACTTATTTTTCATTCTTTCGGCAGGTATATTCCAAAGTTTGTTTTCAAAATCTATTTCAGACCATTTAGCACCAACGGCTTCACTTCCTCTAACCATTGTATGAAGTTGCCATTGGATTAAGTATTGTGTAATTTTTTTCATAACTTTCTCTCCTACACGAATCTTTGGCGTTGGACTATTAATGATGCAATCAAACTTTTGATTTCATCAGTGCTTTTTCCTGCGGCTATTGCGCCAATAACAGTTTGAAGTTCGTGTTTTAAATAGCCAACAGAATTGGAGCCCAGTGTTATTGGTTTTGGCAAAAGACCTGCATTTATTTTATTGTGGAAATTACTTTTTGAAATGCCAAGCATGGTTAATGCTTGTGGTCTGCGGATTATCTGTAAGTAGGGTGTTTGTACGTTAATTATATTAGGGGTTTGTACAGTATGGTTCATGGTTCGCCTCAGTTGTGTTGGTTTGGATTAACTGAGGGTATTATTAGGGTTCTGGTAGAAGGTTAAATTAGTCAAAAAATATTGATTTTTTAACTGACATATCTTCTGAAAAAATTAGTAGAATTTTTATAAGTTAAATTTCTACTAAATGAGGCGGTAATCATCACTTAATATAATTTCAGTGAAAGGAAGTACTGTTTGTTTTAGCTCTGTTTCCCCTTTTTCTCCATTTGGGTATAAAGCAACGGTTAATACTCGATGAGGAATTTTCTTATCTTCTAATAAACTCCATATTTTCAAATCCAATAGTGGGATGATCTTGTAGTCTACTATTTTTTTGAAATGAGAAGGCTTTGAATAAATATTTTCGGTAGGCTCGTTTATTTCTAATACCTCTCTCCAATGGGGAAGTAATTTTTTTATATCTGAAAGAATTGTCTTATCTGAATTTTCATTTAGGTTAATGACCATGTGAGCCAACCTATGGTTATTATTTAGATCAACAAGATCAAAGTATTCACTGTATGCGCTGTAGTCGATCGGGGTAAGCCTCTCTTTATTAGCAATTAAACGATCTTCTTTAATTAATGTATGTGTAAAAGTTATAGCATTTAATGCTTTTAATGGCTTCACTGCATTGGTCCACAGCATAGCAGGAACCAACTCATCGTCATGTGTGAGTTGAAACACTTCTGACACAATAGGGTTACCCTTTGTTATTAATGCCCATTTTAAACGTGAATGGAGGTCAGTAAAGTCAGAGTCTTTAGTAAAACCATAATCCAAATAAGTCAGCAAAGAGGCCCTATAAGCGATTTGATCAGTTAAATCATTATCACTCAACAGAGTGACTGAATCATAGTTATTAAGCTTAAACCATGTAGGTAAATCTATTTTACTTTTAATCATTTTCATATCTATCTCTAAATCAACTGCAGTTTAATTGTTAACAGTTACAACTATTATTTTCCTTAATTTAAACTGTCAACGCCTGTGTTTCACTATCAATATAAAATGTATATTGATAGTGCTTACTTATTATAAAAATATATTAAACGATTTTTAACTTAGTTCCAGACAATGAAAAGTTACCTGTCGCACATATTTCAATATGTTCAGACCACCAAACCATCATTGAAGCTCTGCGCTTTAAGTAATCAGCTCGGTTATAAGCGCGTCTGACTTCGTTATCATCAACATGAGCTAGAGCAGATTCAATTACGTCAGCATCAAAGCCTTGTTCGTTAAGCGTCGTACTAGCGACAGAACGTAGGCCATGAGCGACTAACTTTGCTTTGTAGCCCATTCTTTTAATTGCTGCGTTTGCTGTTGATTCGCTTGCGTGGCTTCTAGGGTTTCTATCTGCGGGAAATATATATTCTCTGTGGCCACTGATAGGCCTTATCGATTCAAGTAGGCTCAATACTTGATCTGAAAGCGGAACTGAGTGAGGACGCTTTTTCTTCATTGTTTCAGCTGGAATATTCCAAAGCTTTTCAGTGAAGTTAATTTCAGCCCATCGAGCCTTTACTGCTTCACCTGGTCTAACCATCGTGTGTAATTGCCATTCAATTAAATGCCTGGTAACAATCTTGATACTGGCAACACTTAACGCTTTCATGAACATAGGCAGTTCGTCAGGTTTGATAGTTGGCATGTGATGTTTTTTAGGTTTTTCGAACGCTGCCTTGATTCCAGTTAAAGGGTTAGAGTGTATAACACCTGTATTAACCGCATAGTTCATGATTTCATTTAGACGTTGATTAATTCGCTTAACAGTTTCTAAGCTACCTTTTGCCGCAATAGGCGTAACGGCTTTAATGGCAATAGGGGCTGTTATTTCTGAAATGGGATATTTGCCAATCTCTGAGAAAACATGCAATTCAAGAGAACGCCAGATATCAATGGCATAATTTGGTGTCACTTCGGTCTTTTTAAGCTCAAACCATTTTGAAGCAACACTTTGCAAGGTGCTTTCTACTCGTTCTTTTTGTTGGTTTGCTACACTTTCTTTGTCTTCTTTTGGATCAATATTTTTAGCAAGTAGCTCTTTTGCTTCAGCTCTAAGTTTTCGAGCATGAGCTAATGAAATGTCAGGGTATACACCAAACGTTAGGTTGGTGCGCTTCATGTCAGATGGCTTGTAGTATTTAAAAATCCACTTCTTAGTACCTGAAGGATTTATTTTTAGCTCAAGGCCTCCGCCATCAAATAAACTACATATTTTAGTTTGAGGCTTAGCCTTATCTACTTCAGTATTCGTTAAAGGCCTAGTGATTCTAGCCATTGTGATCTCCATATTAGTACCACAAATAAATGGGTTTTTATTCTTAGGTACTAACTATGGTACTAAAATGTATGGTCACTATCAATCTGGGCTGGACAGGAGGGGCTTGGTTTTTATACTTAAACGTTGATTTTAAACGAAAAAAAAGACGCCCTAGGACGTCTTTAGTTCATTATGTGGTGGAGCGGGGGGGAATCGAACCCCCGTCCGAAAAGCCTACATCCTTGGTACTACATGCTTAGTCGATCATTTATTTAACCACTTGGACGCCAACCGACAGGCTTCGTCATGGTGAGCTTAATACTATTTCGCGGTTCAGCCTTAAGCGTGCTTCCCTCGCTATCCTATTTGGGGTGACCATCGATCCTCTAAACAATAGGAGAATTTTTGAGGCGATGGCTAGCCTAAGCGGCTAGTGCGAACGTTTCGTCGTTTGCAATTATAGTTTTGCGGCTTTTTACCAGGCAAACCGCCCCTGGGCATGCACCTCGGGTTTCATGAATCTCGTCGAATCCTAGATCCGCCCCAAAGCTTACTCTTTACTTCTTTTCTACTGCTTTCTTTTCTACTGCTATAGACTATATAAGTCTATGCAGCGCATTATACAACGCTTAGTTTAAATAGACAACGTGATATTTTTTAATCAACTATCTATCTAAGTTTCTATTTTTCATTAATCGGCCTTTATCTACTGCCCATTCTCGATCTTTGATGTCAGCACGTTTATCGTGATCTTTTTTACCTTTGCCCAAATAAAACTCTAATTTAACCCAACAAGCTTTCCAATACATGGCGGTGGCGATTAAGGAATAACCATCACGCTCTACAGCGGCAATAATTTTTTCTAGCTCTCGACGGTTTAAGAGTAATTTTCGGTCACGATTAGGATCACAAACCACGTGACTAGAAGCGGCGTTAAGCGGCATTATTTCCGCGCCAAGTAAATAGGCCTCACCATTTTTTATGTGTACGTAACAGTCAGATATATTTACCTTACCACTGCGTATACTTTTAATTTCCCAGCCCTGTAGGCTCATTCCGCCTTCAAACTTATCAGTTAGGGTATAGTTATGACGTGCTTTTTTATTTAGAGCAATCGTATTGCTGCTTGATTTCTTTTTCTTTGCCATTATATTTCCATTTTGTTTGCTACCAAAAATAGCAATCTTCAACATTATACGGAGTATTGCTGTTATTTAAATGGCTTATTTATCATTTTTCACTTTAATGCGTTTTTAAAAGACATTTGCTATGATAGCGCCCTTGAGAATTGGAGGGTGAATGCCAAACATAAGCCGTAGTGCATTAGTGATGCACAGTGTAGAAGACATGTATTTTTTAATTAATGATGTGCTTGCCTACCCAAAGTTTTTACCTAATTGCAGTGATAGTAAAATAGTTGCCCAAGACGAACATAGTATGACCGCCGCGATATTAGTGTCTAAAGGTGGTCTGAAAAAATGGTTCACCACGCAGAATGTGCTCATTAGTAACCAAGAAATTAAAATGAGTTTAGTTGATGGGCCTTTTAAGTCTCTTGTCGGTGGTTGGCAATTAAAAGCCTTATCTGACGATGCCTGTAAAATTGAATTGACTTTAGATTATGAATTTTCTAATAAAATGTTTGATTTGGCTTTTGGTCGAGTATTTAATAATTTAGCCAATAATATGGTGCAAGCGTTTACTGAGCGAGCAAAAGAAGTATACGGTTAGTGGTATAAGCTGTGTATTAATAGAGTTTACATTAACATGAGCGAATAGGTTATGAGTGAAGAAATTAGTGAGCAAGCCCCACTCGCGATTGAGGTGGTTTACGGCACACCAACACGACAAGAGATTATTAGCTGTACCGTTGAGCCTAACACTACGTTAGAGCAAGCCATTTTAGCTTCTGGCATAGTTGAAGAGTTTCCTGAAATAGATTTAGCCGTTAATAAGGTGGGTATTTGGAATCGCTTAGCTAAGTTAACCGATACGGTGAAAGACTTAGATCGTATTGAAATTTACCGTCCACTGCTTGCTGACCCGAAAGAAGTGCGTAAACGCAGAGCAGAAAAAGCCAAAGAAGAAGGCCGGGCTAATAAAATTACTGGCGGTCGGGTTTAGTCATACCGAGGTAATACTGGCGAGAGTTAATTTACTCTTTTGATATATGACCTAGGATATCTGACTTAGCTAGGTAATTTAGGTGATTTATTAAAAATTTAGCCATAAAAAAGCATGTCCTACAATAGACATGCTTTATCTTCAGGATGAACCTTATATCAAGATCACATGGAAGTTCCTAGCCATTAAAGTCATTAATGGCTGCACTGCATCAGTACATTGTTGGACGCCAATGTGAAAGAGTGATGATGTTCAAAAAACAACTAACCTAGTTAACCCGCTAGTTAACCATAGGTACGTTATAGCTTTCCGGTAATTCAAAATCACCTTCAGCATTAACAACCTTGTTATTATCAAAGGTAATGGTAAATTGTTTTTTTGCGTTAAATTCGTCGCTTCGACCTGATTTGAAACGATAAACATAATGCCAAATATCTTTATTAAACGCGCCTTGAACAACAGGGCTACCTAATACAAACTTAACTTGTTCTTTTGTCATACCAATTTGAAGTTTGTCGATATCTTTTTGCTCTAAATAGTTTCCTTGTGGAATATCTATACGATAAACCCAGCTAGAACAGGCAGAAACAGACAAGGCGATTACAATAGCTAATACTCGAAAAAACATGTTAATTATAATTATCCTTTATAGTTTGAATGGGGATAATAGCGAAGCAGGCTAACAGATACAAAATAATTTTTAGTTTATTTTACCCGCTTGCTGATCTTTGCTTTATCCGGCCAGTAATTCTTGCGCGTTAGCTAGGCTATTTTCGGTAATTTTATCACCAGCCAGTAAGCGAGCAATTTCTTGGACGCGGCCATTGCTAGAAAGTTCAGTTACTGTGGTTTCTGTATGTTCACCATCGGTTAATTTAGCGACAAATAATTGTTGATGACCTTTACTGGCCACTTGCGGTAAGTGAGTTACACAAATAACCTGAGTATTTTTTGCTAATTGTTTCAACTTGCTACCTACCATAGCGGCGGTTGGGCCACTGATACCCACATCCACTTCATCAAATATTAAGGTAGGGGTAATAATTTTATCCGCCAGAATAACTTGCATCGCTAAGCTGATACGAGAAAGTTCGCCGCCTGAGGCAACTTTATTCATCGCTTCTAACGCTTGCCCTGGGTTTAAACTCGCAAGATAACTCACGCTGTCATTGCCGTTAACCGATAAGTTTTCGCTTTTATCTTGGCAAATATCGATGAAAAACTTGCCATACGGCATGTTGAGATCGGCCATGCTTTTGGTGATCATTTTACTTAACTTAGTGGCGGCTTTTTTTCTTGAATCAGACAAAATCAGTGCAGCCTGTTGATATTTTTGTTTTGCGGCCTCTATATCATCGTTAATTTGGTTTAAACGTGTTTCATCAGAGCTAAATAATTGTAGCTCTTGTAATAGCTGTTGATGAAAATTGGCTAATGAGCTGGCCGATACTTGATGTTTTTTAGCTAGCAGCACAGCGGTTGAATAACGCTCTTCTATTAAAGTATAAGCTTGTGGGTCAAGCTCTAAACTTTCGTAATAATGCTTAATTTCTTGGCTAGCGTCTTCAACTTGAATTAAGGCTTCGTTAAGCTGTTCTGCTATGGCTTTTAATGTCGGGTCATAGTTACCTAAAGCGGTAATTTGCTCGGTACTGTGCCGTAGGCCATCAACAACGTTAAATTGTTCATCTTCAGATAATTCTTGTACAGCAATTAAGGTTTCATTGAGGATGTGCTGACCATTACTTTGGCGGTTATAGTCAATTTCCAAGCTTTCAAATTCATCAAGTTGTAATGAAAACTCATCTAATTCGTTTACTTGATACTGTAATAATTGCTGTTTGGCTTCACGTTGTAGTTTGCTTTCTTGCAACAGTTGGGCTTCTTGGCTAAGTTCACGCCATTGATGGTAATAATATTTAACTTCATCTAACAAGTGCTGGTGGCTGGCATAAGCGTCAAGAATATTGCGTTGTTCAGCGGGTTTAACCAGTAGTTGATGGTTATGCTGACTGTGGATGTTGATCAGTAGTTGTCCAATTTCTTTTAGTTGCGTTAAAGGCACTTGGCTACCATTAATATAGGCTTTTGAGCGGCCTTCAGCAGAAATAACCCGCCGCAGAATACATTCATTTTCGAGCAACATATCATTGTTTTTTAGCCATTTTTTTGCTCTTTTGTTATTACTAGTATCAAAAGTGGCGGCTAACTCGGCTTTCGCGCAATTAGGTCTAACGACGTTGGTTACCGCCCTATCACCTAAGCAAAGCCCTAAGGCGTCAATCGCAATAGACTTACCTGCACCGGTTTCGCCGGTAATGGTAGTCATGCCTTGTTGCCAATCAATGTCGAGTGAACGCACAATGGCAAAATTTTGAATGTTGAGCTGCAATAACATAGTCGCCTCACTGTCTTTATCACAACGTTATATTGGATAAAGTGTTAATACCAATGGGTATGGTAACCAAAAAAACCAGATACTGTTAATTTATACAGTATCTGGTTTTTATTCAAGCTCTGTTTGCAACTTTATTTATATTTCGACATTCTACCCATCGCAGGTTTAAGTAATATCAGTAGAGTTTGTGACCCCAACCTAATTTATTTCTTAGTACATTAAAGTAGTTATGATCAAGTGGGTGTATTAGGCGTAGGGTAAATTCACTTTTTTTAATAATCACTTCATCACCGGGCATAACCGCTAAAATCACATGGCCATCGCAGCTAACCTGCAAGTTTTCATAGTTTTCATTAGCCAGTTTTAGTTTGATCTCGCTGTTACCGTCAACCACAATAGGTCGACTAGTTAACGTATGCGGAAACATAGGCACCAAGGAAAGGGCATTTAAATTGGGGGTTAATATTGGGCCACCCGCTGACATAGAATACGCGGTTGAGCCGGTAGGCGTTGAAACAATTAAACCATCAGAGCGTTGACTAAACATAAAGCTGCCATCGATATAAACTTCAAATTCGATCATGCTAGCGACTTTACCTGCATGCAGTACCGCTTCGTTCACCGCACTGTTTGAGCTTTTAAGTTTGCCGTGGCGATAAACTTCAGCTTCGATAATAAAGCGTTGTTCAGCGCGAGATTCACCTTTTAAAATGGCTTCAAGCGGGGTAATTAAATCATCAGGAGATAAATCGGTAAGAAAACCTAAATTGCCACGGTTAACCCCAATAACACCGACATTGTAACAAGCTAAAACTCTCGCCGCGCCTAACATATAGCCGTCACCACCAATCACAATAGCCAGATCGGCCTGCTCGCCAATACGGGTAAGTGACGCCATGACAACATTTTCAATATTAACGGTTTGGGCCACAGAGTTTTCTACCAGCACTTGATAGCCTTGCTGCGATAAATACTGATGTAAAGCTGCTATGGTTGAACTGGCACCTTCATGGTTAGGTTTACCAATTAAGCCAATAGTGCGGTATAAATTACTCATACGGTGCTTATAAATATGTAATATAATTAAGGACTATCAGCAGTTTCGCGCTATTTCGCTCGCTTGTAAAGTTGACTTTTTTTTAAATGATTTACTTTTGTGCTTGAATCATAAAAACAAACCCCCATAATTAGCATTATTATATTACCTATTTTGAAATTTAAGACCTACTTTGGAGTTTTTCATGGCCAACGAGTCAACAGAGAATAAAAGTGCTGAAGATATTTTAGCAGACAAATTAGCCACTGAAATTATTGAGGATGCAGAAGAGCAAGTTGAAGTTGAACTTGACGCCGCAGTCGAAAATATCAGTGCTGAGCAAGAAAAAATAAACGAGCTTGAACTCGCCTTAGCTACCGCTAAATCAACGGTTGCCGATCAAAAAGATTCAGTCATACGTGCGAAAGCAGAAGTTGACAATGTTCGTCGCCGTGCGTCACAAGACGTTGAAAAAGCACGTAAGTTTGCTTTAGAAAAATTTGCTGCTGAAATGTTAACAACAGTAGACAACCTAGAGCGAGCATTACAAAATATCGATAAAGATGACGAAAGTAATACGGCTATCATCGAAGGTATTGAGTTAACTTATCAAGGTTTATTAGCTTCGTTAGAGAAATTTGCGATTAAAGCGATTGACCCACAAGATCAACCATTTAACCCTGAATTACATCAAGCGATGTCAATGCAAGAAGTTGAAGGTGTTGCGCCTAATACCGTTATTGCCGTTATGCAAAAAGGTTATGAGTTAAACGGTCGTTTAATTCGCCCTGCTATGGTGATGGTGTCAAAAGCTAAACCCAGTGTAGATACCACCGCATAATTTTCATTATTCGGTCATTTTGCACGACAAGAAAAGCCAGACAAATGTTTGGCTTTTTTATATGCAAAATTTGATTTTTTTAAGTACAAAAAAATGGCCCAAAGTCACATTATCACCAGGCCAAACTCACACTAACACTTGGCCAAAGTTACACCATAACCCGTAGGCCCTTGTAGGGTGGACTTTAGTCCATCAAGTTAAATGAAATTTAACCATCCTCAGCATAAATACCGAAAAAAAATAATACCCGCGATAGCTGTTTGTTAACCCGTCAAATTAATTGCCCGCTTAACGGTTGTCAGACTAAAGTCCGACCTACAAAAATCTCAAAAATCTCA